>JAFGPC010000080.1 GCA_016926155.1 Sedimentisphaerales bacterium | reverse complement strand
GCGTCAGGGCAAGCTGGTAACGATAGGCCGGATCGGCTTGGTAGACGTAATCTTGCAAAACGCCGGCTTGCAGGAAGAAAAAAGGCACAAAAAGTAGAATCGCGGAAAGCATGTGCTGATGCCAAACCTGTCTGTTTCGTTTCATCTGAATCTCCCTTCCCCGGTTAGGTTTTCATCCCTAGTATAGCATAAAAATATCGTGATCGTCAATGCACGAGTCTTACAAATGGGGATGGGTAGAAGGGCAGAAAATCGCGTCTCAGGGCGTGATCCAATTACAACCCGGAAGGGCGGTCTTACGAACTTATATAGATTGAGGCCGGTTTAATAGCGGCTGGAGTAGCTTCTAGGGGCTGGTGTGGCGGCATCGGGATCGATCATCTCTGAAGTTTTTTTGCCGACCCAGGTGATATCCTCACCAATACCCTGCACGGTTCCACAACCGACAAGAGGCAGTACAATCGCCAATAGAATGAAGAAAACCAGTATTTTTCGCATCCTGCGTATCTCCCGTTACCGAATTGAAATTCGGTTTCCACGATAGAACGGATTTGTCATCTTTGCATTCCTAAACATATTATCGGCCAGGGCGGTAATTTATTTAAAAAAAAGCGTTTTTCAGGCCTGTTATTTGAGGATTTTCGTCTGGGAGGCATCCTGGATCGAGAGTACGAAGTATTTTATAGGGTTGTTTATGCTCCCGGTAGAGTGACATAAAAGGTCGTCCCTTTATCCGGTTGTGAGTCGAGGATAATCGTGCCGCCCAGACGGTCCAGAAGACGTTTGACAATGGTCAGTCCCAGGCCTTCCCCCCCGGCATTATCGTTGGGATTAAGTCGATGGAAGACTTCGAAGATCTTCTGTTGATACTCCGGCGCGATCCCTTTGCCGTTATCCGTAATCTGGTATACGGTATACCCATGCTCGGTCCGTCCGGTAATATGGATAACAAGAGGCTGATCGGGATTTCGATATTTAATGGCGTTGTCGAGCAGGTTGGTAAACACCTGATTCAACTGTTGTGGATCGGCCAGGCAGGGCGGGATATTCGAGTCGAGCGTGATGGTCGCCTGGGCCTGATCGATCTGGTATTGCATAGCGTCGATTATCGTTCGAAATGTATCGTATCCGTCGATACGTTGAATCTCCAGAGGCATTCGGCCCAGACGGCATAGACGCAGCAGGCCGTCCAGCAAAGTGCTCATCTTTTGTACACCGGCGGTAATGAAATGAAGCGATTCGGGAATGTTGTCGGTTAACAGATCCTCGATCTGGGAAACGATGCAAGTCTTTTCGGGCTGGGTTTGCACTGTAGTCCGAATTTGATCGAGGCTCGACTTCAGTTCTCCGGCAAATCCTTCGATATTAATCAGAGGCGAACGCAGGTCATGTGAACTGACATAGATGATGCTTTCCAGTTCTTCGTTCTTGGAAGCCAGGGCCTTGAGCAGTGCTTCTCTCTCCTGTTCAGCCTGTTTTCGTTCTGTAATATCACGCATGATTGTGGACAGATACTCCACTGTTCCTGTCGGGCTTTTGTGAACCATAATTGCCTGTGAGACGGGAATATCCTGTCCATCCGATCCCAGAATTGCCGTTTCCCCCTGCCAGGATCCATGTTCAATCGCATGAGGGATTCCCTGTTCGCAAATCTTCTCAACGGCCCATTGGGGATGGATATCCGGAATCCGTACTCCATCCAGTTTTTGATTTTCCGCCCAGCCCAGTAACCTCCGCCCGGCCTGGTTCAGGTAGGTCACTCTCTTGTCCAGAGTGGAGATCGAAACCAAGTCGCTGGTGGCTTCCAGGATAGCGGTCAAACGCTGAAGGTCCTGCTCGGCTCGCTTACGTTCGGTGATGTCAGTAATGAAACCTTCGAGGGCAATGACACGCTCATTGCTTTCAAAGACACCTTGCCCCTGTTCCCAAACCCATTTTTCTTCTCCGCCGGCGGTCCTAATGCGATATAAAAGCTGGAAGGGCCTTTTCTCTTTTAATGCAATTTGGATGCTGTCCCAGACCATCTGTCGGTCTTCTGCATGGATCAGTTCTACATAGGGAGTTCCCATGTTACCGACAAGGTCTTCAGGTTTATATCCGGTCAGCAAATAACAACCATCACTTACAAATTCCATCGTCCAGTCGCGATCATTCATGCAGCGGTAAGCCATTCCCGGCAAATTGCTCATCAGGGTAGCCAGTTGTCGTCGATTTTCTCGTAAGGCTTCTTCCGCCCGTTTACGGGCGGTGATGTCCTGTACAGTTCCTTTCATGGCAATAAGATTTCCGCTATTATCGAAAACTCCCTGATAGGTGGAAAAGTAGTATCCTGTACTTCCATCAGGGCGAAGGAATCGTTGTTCATAGGAACCCTGCTCGTGGGTCTCAATCGCTTTTTGCATCAGTTCCTTGTCACGTTGATTGTCTTCAGGCCAGGGTGACAGCTCCATGATAGAGTCGATTTGAGGTGTGAATTCCTGAGGATCGAGCCGAAAGATTATATACACTTCATCGGACCATTCCACCTGTCCGGTCTTTACGTCCCAGAACCAATGCCCCAGATGGGCCATTTGTTGTGCTTCTCGTAATTTACTCTCACTTTCCCGTAACGCCTCTTCGGCCTCTTTGCGGGTAGTGATATCCAGGGCGGTAAAGGTGACGCCTTTGGACAGGTCCTGTGTATCCAGAGGCGTGAAGCTGAGTAGCACGTCGATGATACGTCCATTCTTGGTTTGCCAGCATGTTTCGATAGTTCCGGTGCCCTTGTCCTCAATCTGGTGGTATTTTTCCCTGCCGACACACTCATACACTTCCTGGGTGGGATAGAGCATCCGGGCATTTTGGCCGATTAATTCATCTCGACTGTAGCCGGTCATCTCGCAAAGGCGTTCGTTAGCCTGTTTGAGATCACGATCGATAACCAAACCAATACCGGTCGGAACGGCCCGGAAAATACTGGACAGAAGGTTTTCTCTATGTCGGTACCTTTCATTGGCGGCGCGCAGCTGCTGCTCACTTGCCTGTAACTGCTGGTTGGCGGCGCGAAGCTGCTGTTCCGATGCCTGAAGCTGCTGATTGGAGGCCCGAAGCTGCTGTTCGCTCTCTTGCAGTTTCCTGGTGGCCTGATCCTGGGAAAAGACAAACAGCGTGAAGAAAAAAAAGACGTCCAACAGCAGTCCTGAATAGTCCAATGCATCGGTGATATTCGACCTTTCCAGAATATTTCCGAAGGTGTGCAGAAACAGCAGCACAAGGATACCCGTCGAGGCCCAGAGCAGATGCCTGCTAAATATCTTGTGCCGGTGGAACCATAACAAAAGGATGGCGGGAGCGAGAAACAGAAAAGAGGCAATATCAGCAATAGGGGGAATACGATTGATGAACTCGATCCATGAATTCATGATCGGACCTCCCTATCCTTAAAGGCCTTCCAGCACCACAGGGTAAACAGCAGCGAGCTGGCGGCGTAGCAGATATGTTCGATGGTATTAAACAGACTGTTCAGTTCCCACTCGAGGGTAACTCCCACCCACATACCTTCCAGAACCGTGAAAAACCATCCTGCCGTACAAACGCAAAATGTGGCGACAAATGTCTTGCATGCCGGGAACTTATGAAGCTGCACACGTTCGGAGATGAAGAAAATAAGAACAGCGATGGCCAGGACAAATGCGACGATCTCGTTTTCAACGATCATGGGCACATACTCCTTTTCTCGATCCATCTCGAACTTTGATAATTCATAGGCGATGTTGTTTCACGCCACAGGACAGTGGGAAAATCGTCTCCACAGGAACGCAGAATCGATTTCTGTTCGATATCCAGAATGGCACAACGCCGATCGTATCCACCCAGACAGCGAGCGACGATGGTAAATCGACACCGTTGCATCCATTCACTGACCGATTGAATGTTGGCGGCGCAGATCATATCGTCAGGGCGTTGCAGGACATTGCCCCCGCCGATGAGAGCAGTGTAACATTGGGACGGCGCCGAGCCGAAAGCGAGCAGCTTTGCAATCATCCACTCGATAGCATCCGGCGCATAGCGCAAACGATCGATTGCCTGTACATTGGCAGGGGCTCGCCCCGGAAGCATGATATGGGCCATCGCGCCGATGGAACGGATCGGATCCAGGAGGACAATGGCAATACATGAACCCAATGGTGTGGATTGGAGAATCGTATGAGGCCCGGCGAATTGTGCCTGCCCCGTTGAGATACTGATAACCGGTGTTGTGGTCCTGATCTGCATCGTAGTCTCCATAGACAACCGATCAGAGAAATCCACATGCTTCGACATTATCCTTATATTATTTTAGTTTGTTCGTCAAGTAGAATCAATTTCTTCACTGCTTTTAATCCCGATAATACGCCACAAGGTCTTTTTTTCAAGGATTTACTTTCTATTCATGATAATAGGACATCCACGGCTAGCAATCCTTTGTGTATTTGCGAAGATAGTAGCGGTACTGGTGATAGTCCAGACCCAGGGCGCGGGCGGCTTTGGCCTGGTTGCCCGCGGTCTCGGCAAGGGCTTCGAGAATGAGGCCCTTCTTAAATGAGGTCAGCTTGTCATAAAACGTCTTGCCCTGCACGTCGATCTTATGATCGGGCAGCATGCCGATATCTTCCGGTGTGATCTCGCTGGTCGTGTCGCGATAGGCCGCCCGCTCGATAATGTTCTTGAGCTCGCGGACATTGCCGGGAAAGGCGTACCGCTCGAGCACGTCGATCGCGGCTTGGCTGAGCCGCTTGCCGCGCAGCGCGGGGATCTCCCGCATGAACTCGTTAAGAAAATGCCGCGTCAGCAGGGCGACGTCTCCCTGCCGTTCGCGCAGAGGAGGCACGCCGATCACCTCGAAGCTGAGCCGGTCGTACAGATCGTGCAAAAACTGCCCCTCTTCCATCCGCTGCTTCAGGTCGACGTTGGTCGCCGCGATGATCCGCGTATTGACGCTGACCTCCTCGGAGCCGCCGACGCGCGTGAACGTGCCGTACTCGACGACGCGGAGGATCTTTTGCTGGAACGACAGCGACATGTTACCGATCTCGTCGAGAAAGAGCGAACCGCCGCGGGCCAGCTCGAACTTGCCGTGCGTGCGGTTCTCAGCGCCGGTGAACGAGCCCTTCTCGTGCCCGAACAGCTCGCTTTCGAGCAGGGTGTCGGGAAAGGCGGCGCAGTTGACGCAGACCAGCGGACGGGTCGGATCGCCGCCGGCGGCGTGGATCGCGCGGGCGACCAGCTCCTTGCCGGTGCCGCGTTCGCCGATGATCAGGACCGGCCGGGGGATCGCCGCGACGCGCTCGATGCGTTGCATGACCTCGCGGATCTGGGGCGACTCGCCGAGGATGCGGTAGCGCTGCTGGTCGGCCTGACGCAGCAGCATGTTCTGCTCGCGGAGCACGCGGTAGCTGTCGATCAGGCGAAGGTGCGGGCCGATCTTGTCGAGCAGGGTCGCGACGCGTTCGGTCAGGTCGCCGCTGCGCACGAGCAGGTCCGTCGCGCCCGCCTGGACCGCCTTGGCCGCGATCTTGACATCCGCCTGTTCGGCGACCGCGATGATGGGGATCTCGGCATGGACGCGGCGGATCTTTTTGAGCAGCGCTGCGCCG
>JAFGPC010000079.1 GCA_016926155.1 Sedimentisphaerales bacterium | reverse complement strand
CGAAAACCTCTGCCCCAGCCCCAGTAACCCCGCCCGCCGACGGGATTGGTATATCCGGGAGCTGAATAACCCGAACAGAAACCGGCGGCTCTGCCTGTCATGGGACCAAACCCTGCAGGCCCTGTTCCATCTCCACCCGGCATAATGAATCTCCTTTCTGAATGAAATTGAAATTAACGTCTCGTCATTTTTTTCCCGCATTGGGGACAATTTCTTTGATTGCAGGGCTGTCCGGCAGCATGAGGAGCGGTTGCACCGCAGTTTGGGCATACGCAATCTCCGCCCGGTCCTGCGGCAAACGGACCGCCCATCTGGCCTCTTCCTTGACCCAGACCTCGGCCTAATCCCCGACCGGTGCCGGGGCCCTGGCCCGCCGGACCTGTACCATCACCTCTTGGCATAATGAATCTCCTGTTTTAAAGTCACATTAAAAAAAGCCATTCATACACACAGGGAACAACGTCATATCCCTTTTTTAATATTTTCCCGAATTTTTCCGCATCGCAAACGATCTCTACAAGGTAAATGAGTCTGGGTGACAACTGCAATAAATCATAAATGCCGTGTAGGCAGCAAGAACGATTATAAAAAACAAAACCAACAGCCAAATAACAACAGGAAGGCCCTGGGGATGTCCGCAATGCCGACAGAACGGACTGTATTTACTGACTTCCTTCCCGCATGCCTTACATTGGTTGAGAGGAGATCGTACCATGGTTTAATCCATCTTCTCGTCTTTCTGAGATTTCATTCTCGGATCTCTTCCTTCTTCGATCAGTTCGATTTTTTTCAATCTCCTCTCATGTCTGCCGCCTGAAAATTCTGTATTTAGCCATACATCCACCATCTTTCGCAACTCGTCTGAGCCGAGTAAATCGCCGGGCAAACAAAGTACATTTGCATTATTGTGGGTTCGGGATACTCGGGCATTCAGTTGGTCATAGCATGTAACCGCCCGGATTCCTTTCACTTTATTGGCTGCGATGCACATTCCCATACCTGATGAACAAATCAAAATCGCTCGTTCCGCTTCATGGTTAACAACTGCGACTGCCGCGGCATATGCCATTTCAGGATAGTCAACCGGCTGCTCGTCGAAACAGCCAAAATCAATACATTCATGACCGAGTTCAGACACGATGGTCCAAATATGTTCCTTCATAGCAAAACCGCGATGATCACTTGCAATCACGATTTTCATTTTTAGATCCTAGCGAGGTTTCCATCGAGTCGATAAATCCTTTTCCGATAGAGTATCGTTCACTTACCAGCGGCCGAATCGGCCTCCGCGGTGGCCTCTGCCCCGGCCGCGACCAAAGCCCCGGCCAAAGGGTATTCCATAACCATAGAACCCTGCTCTGTATGGCCAAATTACGGGCGCAAACGGTCTATAATAGCCGGTTCTTCCGATCACAGGATTCATATAATCCCGAACGGGATAACCTGCGCAAAAACCGACCGCTCTTCCGGTCATAGAACCCTGTTCCGCCGGACCTGTTCTGTCTCCGCGAGGCATCGTAATCACCTCCCTTTTTTCACTTGGATTAGTAGTTCCAGTATGAATGGGTGTTCCCTGAATGCCCGCCAGGCCTTTGATCTGACCGGGATTGTCCGAAAACTCCTGTAATACACAGAAACCTCTCCCTCTTCCGGTCATCGGGCCTTTCCCCTGCGGACCTGTACCATCAAATCCGGGCATTTTCTTTTTCTCCTTTGAATGCTTTTGTTTTCTGCAAAATCATCTCACCAACGTTACAGCCGATATCTTTTGCAATGACAGGACATTTGACCTTCAGAATAAAGAATATATTTTGATTGACATCATTTAATGTCTCGTAATTACCCTGTCCCTTGGCGATGATTAAATCCGCCTTGTTGAAATAATCTCTGAACGCCCGAGAGCAGGATGGCAGAATCGTTCCGGGTGCATCGGAACCGTTATCGATAACATCCACCATCTGAGGCAAACCGGCGTGTATAGCGTCTTCCATCGTGGCGTCATTGATGACCGGATAACCTTTAACTGCTACGGTTATTTTATCGATGGGCAGCTGCTCAATCAAAAGCCGGTCAAAAACGATTTCGCCGGCATTATCCGACAGGTAAAGAATATTTTTTGCCTCATTGACGGCATTTTGAAAATCCTTCAGTTGTTTGGCCGAAAGTTCGCCGGAAAGGCACTGGTCTATAGTTTCTTCCAATTCGGTTTTCGGTAACTGACTTTTGGCTCCAAGGTCGATGATATTTCCTGCAATCGCCACGCGGACCGCTGTTTCAAGCGGATCTTCGGATTCGATAATGATGTGCCGCATTTTGGAATACAGTTTCAATGCGATATCATTAAATCGTTGTTTGAGGCCATGATAGGGATCCTCAACTCTCACCAGTTTTCGGATCAGCTGATGAATCTGTTGGCCGATCACCGGCGGAGATTGATGCATATCCAGATTGTTGGACAGGTCCAGGACTCCGCGTACCACCTGTTCATGTACGTGCTCGTCATCCGTCGCATGCCTTGCCGCGTCGAGCGCTTGTCGGATAAAACACGGTATACAATCCAGATAAATACGCATGGGTTTACTTGTTCCTTTAGTTTCTAAACCCAATGTCCTTCTACATTGGCATTATTTACTTCATTTAATTTCCCCGCTTTGAACGATTCTACTGCCTCGGCAGCCGTTTGCTTCTCCGCGAGAAAGATTTTTACACCGGCTGCACGGAGTGTCTTAAACGCGTTCGGGCCAACATTACCGGTAATGACTGCCTCGACACCCAGGTTGGCAATATTCTGTCCGGTCTGTATCCCAGCTCCTTGAACCGCATTTAAATTAACCTCATTGCTGTGAACCTTAAAATCTTCTGCTTCAGTGTCAAAAACGATCAGCCATCTGGCTCTTCCAAATCTCAGGTCTATTTCACTGTCAATCTCTTTATCCTGTGCGGTTATCGCTATTTTCATATCAAATTTTTCCTTTCTCTGTCCAAACTCCGTCCCCCTCAGTTACATGAAACCTCTCTAAGCAAACGTTCGGTTTCTTTACCGGAGCCCGCCTCGCCATCGACAGCCTTGCCGCCGTCCAAGGCCTCTTCGCAAACCCGGCCGGAAACCCGGCATACTGAATTCCTGCCGGATCAATTGTCCGGCCAGGTATGCATCAAGCACATTTTCAATGTTTCCGGTTACATACGGCAGGACCTCAATTCCTGATGCAGTAACCATAGCAGAAAGTAATTGGGAGATGGCTCCGCAAATCAGCACATTCACTCCCATCGTCTTTAACTGACCCGCACGCTGCGGCAGGGATCGATTCCCCACATCCACTTCACAGCGATTGATTTCCCTGCCGTTTTCAACATCCACCAGCATAATCCTGTGGGCAAAATCGAATACATTCGAAACGGTATTGCCATATACAGGGATTGCTATTTTCATGAAATATGCCTTTCAATTTACTTTGTGCAATTGATATGCCGGGAATGTAGGCAGTATCGCTGTAGTGTATATAAGTCTATATATTACAATAAATTATAAAATATATGAAGAGTTTATTACGGGTGCCAAAACGAGATTGGATATTGCATTATGCAGTGATCCCCAACAAGACATCGTTGCATAATGCCACACTCTTTAACCGATTATCATTCGGATTCGCTTATATCGAATGACTTCATCTTGCGGAATAATGTGCTTTTATCGATTCCGAGTTGTTTTGCCGCGGCGGTCTTGTTACCCTTGCTGCGTTTAAGGGCTTGTTGAATCAGGAGGATCTCCATCTGTTTGATTGTGGCAGGGGCAGCGTCCTGCACCATTTCGGTTTTCAGCAATGAACAAACAGAAGAAGGAAGGTGTTTGATTTCTATGATTTCCCCTTCACACAAAACAAAACAATGCTCGATAATATTCTCAAGTTCGCGGATATTGCCCGGAAAATCATACGCTAACAAGGCGGCCGTGACCTCATTGGTAACACAGCAGATATTCTTGTTGTGCAACCGATTGAACCTGCTGATAAAATGCTCTATTAGTAACGGAATGTCTTCTTTTCTGTCCTTTAACGGGGGCAATTCCAGTTTCATCACATTAATTCTGTAATATAAGTCATCCCTGAATATACTCTCTTTGACAAGCTGTTCAAGTTTCTTGTTGGTGGCGGTTATAATTCTAACATCCGCCTTCACAGGGGATACGCCGCCAACCGGTTCATAAGTTTTATCCTGCAGGACACGCAGCAGTTTAACCTGAACAGAAGCAGAAATATCTCCAATCTCATCCAGAAATATTGTCCCGCCCTGGGCTAAAGCAAAACGGCCTGGCTTGTCCTTTTTGGCATCAGTAAATGCACCCGCTTTATAACCAAACAGTTCTGACTCCAGGAGTGTATCAGGTAAGGCACTGCAATTGACTGCAATAAAAGGATTGTCTTTGCGAAAACTCAGATTATGAATGGCTCTGGCGAACAGTTCTTTGCCTGTACCGCTTTGGCCTTCGATTAAAATCGTTGTATTACTTTCAGCAACATTAGGTAGAATAGCAAATAAGTTCTGCATTTTATGGCTTTGGCTGATCATATCTTCATATGTATAACGGCCTTTGATTTCCTTGCGAAGCTGCTCCACCATGCTCATATCACGAAACGTTTCGACTCCGCCAATGATTTTGCCCTTGGAATCTTTAAACAGAGCGGTCGATATAGCAATGGCTCTTCTCTTGCCTTGGGCGTTGATGATCTGCACGGCTTTATTCATGATAGGCTTGCCGGTCTGCATGGTTTCCGACAGGGTACAACCGGTTTCACAAACATCGGCTCGCAGAACTTCTCTGCAATATTTACCAGTGGCTTCCTTACGGCTGATACCGGTAATTTCTTCTGCGGCTCGATTAAATGAGGTTATCCGCCAATCTAAATCAACGGTAAAGACACCTTCACTGATCGAGTCTAAAATAACGTTTTGTTCTGCATTCTTCATTTTTCTATAATTGAACAATATATCATATATAGTTGCACAATGCAATGGTAGTTGCAAATTTGGCTGGTTTATATATTAGTATTTCTGTTAAATAGCTTTACGTTGAGAATGATTTTATAAGGTAATTAAAATAGCCTCCATTAATTTTAGCATAGTCTTGTCCATAAGCTACCCCAATTAGACCAATCTGGACTCAAAAAGTCCGGGAATACGGTGCAGTTCGAGAAGTGGTGGTTCAACGTGCGGCCCATCAACACCGAGCCGCTGCAGCGGATGAATATCGAGGCCAAGACCAAGGACATGCTCGGCGAAAAATTCGAGGAGTTCAAAAACTTCCTCGGCCAGCCCGTCCAGCCACTAACCGTTTGTCAGAAAATCAAGATGCCGACAAGGCCAGCTCCTGCAATGACGGCCAGGGGATGAACTTTCTTTTCAAACAGCGTCAGAATCAAGAACGCGGCAATTGCAATCACCAGCTCGGGAAAGGCCGTGACCACTCCTCGTCCATACGACCAAGTGGCGAATAGCAGCAGACTCAGAATGCCTGCCCGGAGGCCTCGGCGAACGCGCAGGAGGTGCGGATTGGCGGCCATCCGCTCCTGAATGTGTGACAACCCGGATAGGATCAGGATGGCAGGAAGCACTACAACCGCGCTAGTTAGCAGCGCCCCGCCCAGGCCACAGACCCGGTATCCCACGAAAGTGGCCGCATTAACGGAAATCGGGCCCGGCGTGATTTGTGCGATAGCCACGATCCGGCTCATTTCCTCCATGGAAAGAAAGTTGCGGATTTCAACCAGTTCATGTTGCATTAGGGGCACCGTTACCAGACCTCCCCCATAGGCCCCGATACCGATAATAACAAAACTTACGGTTAGCAATAATAACTTTTGCATGCTTTTCTTTTCCTTTCCGGGACAAGAGTACCCTTTGGCTGCACAGACGCCAACACGCTATTTGATTTCTTCTGCTTCAGTTGAATCATAAGGCATCATCCGCTTTCGCATGATCAGATATCCCAATAACGTGGTTGTGGCGACCGCCCAGAAGGGGTGCAGACCCATACCCAAAATGATCAGCCCGGTTCCGCACACGGTGATATTCTGCCAGTTACGCCGAAGCCTCCGGGCAAAGGATAAGGCGGCAAATGCGATCTGACCGGCCACCGCCACAGCACATCCCTTCAGAAATGCCGCGATGACCGGATGGTCAAAATACGGAGCGACAAACCGGACAATCAGCAGAATCGTCAGCACAGAAGGGCACATGGTACCTGCGGCCGCGGTGAACCCTCCGGGCAAGCCGCGCAAACGCCGGCCTTCCAAAAAGGCGAGATTAACGGCGATGGCTCCCGGAATGGAGGTAGCAATTGACAGCGTATCGATGAAGTCCCTTTCGGTGAGCCATCGGCGTTTGAGTACAATCTCATGCCTGAGCACTGCGGCCATGGCAAAGCCCCCGCCGAAAGTCATCAAACCGAGGCGGAAAAACGTAAAGAACAGACTGACATAGGACACCCGTTTGCCTCTGCCTGAGGCAGATGGGTCATCGTGCTTTGATGAATTCATTGTTGTCTCCGTTCCATCGACAGATTTCTCCCACCGCCATGGTCGGTTTCCCAAAAGGCACCTGCGGGTACGGGCACGAACTTCAATCGTGCCTGCGTAGCGTAGCAGGGTAGGGAATGTAGCTAGACTTGTCAAGAAAGGGATTGTCCAAAAGTGCAGGCCTGGGACGACAGCAGGTGGTGCGAAATCGGGCGGCGTAATTTGCTGATGATGATGCGTGATGGGACTTTTTAAACGGTATTAAGACAGGGCGGTCAAAGGGCCATTTAATAAACATCTTCAATCACCTCACTTTTTACCTCCAAACCGTACAGTTCTTATCCAAAACTCACCTCTAATTACGCCATTCTGGACTTGTTAACCCCACAAGTAAATACTCTCAAAAAGCGGTATACTACGCGCAATGAATGCAATGGCATGCAAT
>JAFGPC010000008.1 GCA_016926155.1 Sedimentisphaerales bacterium | reverse complement strand
GGCCGGTGGGGGCCTGTTATGACCACTTCACCTGCCTGTACCAGTACGCCAACGATGTGGGGATTACCTTCAGCTCGCGGCAGTTCGAAGGGCACGGCACCCAGCCCGAGGGCATCCGCAACCGGATGTTCGGCAACAAGGGCGTACTGGAGACTGAGTACGGAGGACAGGTGCTTATCCGCGGGGAGAATTTCTATCGCGGCGGCAGAAGCCCGGGGATCTATCAGGATGGGGCGATTGCTAATATCGCCACGTTCCATAAGAACATCACCGAGGGCAACTACGCCAACGATACGGTCCAGCCCAGTGTGCAGAGCAACCTGATTACGATCCTTGGCCGTACAGCCGCTTATCAGAAACGCCGCGTGACATGGAACGAGCTGCTGCGTGACACAACCCGCATGGAGCCGGACTTCACGGGCCTGAAAGCGTAACGGAAACGAAGCTGCGTATGCGGATTTGAACTTCGGAGGACTGAAGCATGGCCAAAGGCTTTTCGATCGGCGTGTGTGACTGGAACCTGGGCAAGATGGCCGATCCGGGCTGCTTCGAGGTCGCTAAACAAATCGGGCTTGATGGTGTGCAGGTCAGCCTGGGCACAGCGGCCAACGATATGCACCTGCGACGACCCGAGATCCAGCAGAAATACCTGGCCGAGTCCAGGAAACATGGCGTAGCCATCGCCTCGCTTGCTATCGGCGAGCTGAACAACATCCCGTACAAGTCCGATCCGCGAACCGAAGCCTGGGTCGCCGGCAGCATAGACGCATGCAAGGCTCTGGGTGTAAAGGTGGTGCTGCTGGCGTTTTTCGGCAACGGCGACCTTCGCGGCGATCCCAAGGGCATCGACGAAGTGGTCCGTCGGCTGAAGCGCGTCGCCCCCAAGGCGGAACAGGCTGGCGTTATTCTGGCCATCGAGAGCTGGCTCTCGGCCTGGGAGCACAGGCAGATCATCGAGCGGGTCGGCTCGCCGGCGGTTCAGGTATATTACGACGTGGGCAACAGCCACCTGCAGGGGTATGATATCTACGAAGAGATTCGGTTTTTGGGCGATCGCATTTGCGAGTTCCACGCCAAGGATTACGAGTTCCTGTTCGGTAAGGGCAAGGTCAACTTCCCCGCAGTGCGCACGGCCATGGACCAGATCGGCTATCGCGGCTGGATCCAGATCGAAGGCGCTACGCCCCTTGGCCTGATTCCATCCTATAAGCAAGATGCCGCATATCTTCGTTCGGTCTTTCCCAGGAAAGTGTGAAATTTCTTTAGCTTAGATGAATGCACAGATAACAAAAGATGATAGGACAAAATGTAAATCTGATAAGGGGTATATTTGGTTCTTCTTTGTTTTAGGTCTTCTTCTATTGCTTGGATTAGTATGTCCTCATATAAACAGTTTGGAAGGAGCCCGAAAAAGAGATTTCAACAGAAGAAAAGCACAGCTCGAATTTTGGCGTGATCAGGTTACAGCTTTTATTGCCAACAATAATCGAATGCCCGGTTCTTTATTTGAGGTTGTTCAAAATGCAGAACAAAGCGATAGATTTCCCATTCGAATGTATGAACTGGATATCAAAACCTTACCAAAATCGATGGTAGGCATATCCAAAAAAGAATTTGACAAGTATTGTGATTATCACTTTAGTGCTGAATCCGATAATTGGATGATTGAAGAAAAAAGAGCCTATCCAGGATTATACCTCAAACGGCTTGCTATCGATTTAAAGGGAGTCATTATAGAATACGAATTAGAAATGAGCGGCAGCGATAACGCCAACAAAGAAACCAAAGGAACTGATTCCAATGCGACGAATTAGAGCCTTTACGCTGATCGAGCTTCTGGTCGTGATCGCGATTATCGGGATCCTGCTGGCGATCATGGTTCCAGCCCTGAACAAGGCCAGGGAGCAGGTCCAGGCCACGATCTGCCTGAATAACCTCAAGCAGATCGGCATGGCGGCCAATCTCTATTCCGAAGAAAACAACACCTATGTCCCGCGCGGCACCGGCGGCAGCGGGCGGACCTGGTTTATGCTGTTCCTACCGTATGTGGGACACACGTCCGGCGAGACCGATTACCGCCGGGTGGATCTCTATCGTTGTCCGGGCTTTCCCAAGACGGGTCTGGGATTGTACGATGTGCCCAACAGCCGCCAGACGGTCTGCTTCGTGATCAACGGCTGGACGTTCAACGACCGCAACGACAAGACCGGCCACGAGATCAGCAAACCCACCAAGCTCAGCGAGTTCAAGGTCCCGATGGCGACGGCGTATATGGCCGACAACGAAGCGGGCGACTGGCGGGCGATCATCGAGGAAGAGACCAGCCCCGAGATTCACCGCTGCGATCTCTTCAATCCGGGCCATCTCCCGACCTCGGATAGCAAGGACATCACCAGAGGCCGGCGCATCGCCTGCGACCGTCACCGCGACGGCTGCAACCTGCTGTTTCTCGACTGGCATGCCGAATACAGGGATGCCGAGGATATCACCGTCAATACCTGGCGCGATAAATAGTGGTCATGCCGGGCTTGATCCGGCTACAGAAAAAAAAGTCATCCCGACCGAGCGAAGCGAGCGGAGAGATCTACTGATGAGCATAGCGAGCAACGGGGATTGGATGATATTCATGGAAGAGGTTGTTTCAGTGCATGCCTATCCCCATGCAGGCAGGAGATTCCTCATCCCGATCAAGCCGGGATTCGGAATTACGGTGCAAGTGTCGGGTGCCATGCCCACGCCGGCGTGGGCATGTTCGTATTTGGATGGACAAGGAAAGAACAAAATCATGTAAGGAGGACTGACAATGAGCAAATCCATTTCCCTCGTCAAAGTCGTACTGCTTTCGGTGGCCATCGTGGTGCTGGTCATAAGCCCGGCCCGGACGGCCGATGCGCCGAAGAATGTCGATGACGGCAAGCTGCGGATCATCGTATTCGGAGCCCATCCCGACGATTGCGAGATCCGTGCCGGCGGTGTGGCGGCCATGTGGACAGCGCAGGGGCACCACGTCAAATTCGTCTCGACGACCAACGGCGACATCGGGCACTGGCAGATGGCCGGCGGACCGCTGGCGCAGCGGCGCAAGGCCGAGGTCGAACATGCCGCCAGGATCCTGGGCATCGAGACCGAGGTACTGGACATCCACGATGGCGAGATCATGCCGACGCTGGAGAACCGCCGGACGATCACCCGACTGATCCGCGAATGGAACGCCGACATCGTGATAGGCCCGCGCACCAACGACTATCACCCCGACCATCGCTATACGGGCGTGCTCATCCAGGATGCCGCCTACATGGTCACGGTGCCGTTCTTCTGCCCGGATGTGCCGGCCCTGAAGAAGAATCCGGTCTTTCTGTATTGCTCCGACCGCTTCCAGAAGCCCAATCCCTTTGAGCCGGACGTCGTCGTCTCGATCGACGGCGTGATCGAGAAAAAGCTGGACGCCCTTTCGGTTCTCGATTCGCAGTTTGTCGAAGGCGGCTGCGGCGGCAACGCCTCGCGCATCCCGAAGAACAAGGAAGAGTTGATAGCCGCACGTCAGCGGGTCAAAGAAAGCTTCCGCCGGCGCTTTGCCGCGACCGCCAACCAGTACCGCAGCGACCTGATCAAAGAATATGGGCAGGAAAAAGGCGGTAAGGTCCGCTGCGCTGAGGCGTTTGAGATCTGCGAATACGGAAGTCGACCTTCGCCCGAAAAACTCAAACAGCTCTTCCCGTTTTTCGAAAAATAAGAAGTTGTGTGAAAATAACAGCCAGATCAATAATGACGATCAATCGTATATCTCACAGTATCGGTATCATCACTGTTTTATCTGCATGGATGCTTGTAGTCACAGCAGTATTGATAAGACCATTTTTTATTTTGCACACGCAAGGGGATTCCGTCATCGTTCTATTTTTGCGTGATCTGATGTTACTGTGGATAGCGGGTCCCAAGTGCGGCCTTCTTTTCGGTGTCTCCGGTTGGGTATGGATAACGGCCGGCCTGTTATATCTTGTAGCATGGAGATGCGTACGATTCATATCCGCTGGTTCTCAGAATCCGGATCAGGAGAAAGATTTCAAGACTCGGCGGAGATTCAATTCAATAAGTAAGTTTATCGGCAGAAATGTAATTCTTGCATACGCTATTATAGCAATACTAACACCACTATGCATTCATGTATTAGGCCCTGCCTGTTTTCAAACGCTTCAAATGTTGAGGGATTCAAACGGTAGTTGGATCATCCAAGTTAAATTGGTAATCTCAACAGCGGGAGTTCTTATACTCCATATCGCAGCAGCACTATTATTTATCCCTTTACCAATACTCTCTTTTATACTCAAGTCAAAGAAAATAAAAAGAATCAATCAGCCAGGGCTTTGGCGGTGACGGCCTTCATTTTACTCAGGCCCATCTTGCAGATCGTCGGGGCGTCATATTTTTCCCAGTAATCCCGGTTGAACAGCTCGATCGACCAGACGGGTTTGACACCGTTGTCGTACATCATCCGGACCAGCTTGGGAAGCGGGGCGACGCCGTCGCCGGGAAAGATGCGATCCTTGTCGGCGATTGTCTCGCGCGGGATGTCGGGATAGTCGTTCATATGGAAGACCTGAACGGCCTGGGGGCTGAGCTGCCGCAGCCCTTCAAAGCTGGAGCCGCCCTTGTAGATATGGTAAAAGTCCGGCAGCAGGCACGCCTTGGGATGGCCCGACTCGATCACGACAAACATCGACTCGCCCAGCCGGCTCAGGTTGGCCGAATGCCCCCACACCTCAATCTGCGGGATAATGCCGATCTTGTCGCCGATCTCAAGGATCGCGCGATACCGCTCGGCGGCGGTCAACAGATCCAGCTTCGCGCCCCGCGTAGCCCCGACAGGCGGAGCGGCAATGCGCTTGGCGCCGATCTGGGCCATCAGCTCCATATCCCGCTTCATTGCCTCGACGCCCTTGGCCCGCTCGTCGTCGTTGTCGGAGATCCACGCGGTAAAGCCGATCGAGCTTTCGACGGTCAGGCCCGCATCCGCGATCCGCTTTTTCAGATCCGCCAGCGACCCGCCGGCGTCCTTATACGCACTGACATCCCGCACCCATGGCTCGATGGCATCATAGCCAACCTGGGAAGCCAGCTCGATCTGCTTGAGGATGTCCAGCCTGTAGCCCATCACCAGGGCCGCATTGAGGCAGTACCGAAACGGATCGGTCTTTCTCACTGCAGCCCGCAGCGGTGAAAAGTTAACGATGGAAGCTCCCAGCAGGGCCCCAGCCCCGGCCAGCACATTGCGTCGTGTAATCCGCTCACCCATGGATCGTCTCCGAGATTCAAATCCGATTGATTCATTCCTGTTAAACAACCGGACAGGATACCATAATTGGCGCAAAAAACCAAGTGCCTCTGTTACAGCTTGCGGTCGAGCTTGCGGTAGCTGACGGCCTCGGTCAGGTGTTCCGGCTTGATGTCGGGGCTGTTGTCCAGATCGGCAATGGTGCGCGAGACCTTGCAGATCTTGTCGTGGGCTCGGGCACTGAGGCCGAACTCGGTCATGGCCTGCTTGAGCAGCATCTCGGCATGCGTGTCGAGCCTGCAGAACTGCTCAACCTGACGATGCGTCATCGTGGCGTTGGTCGTAATCTTGCCGTTACAGCGGGATACATCAAAACGTTTGGCCTGAATCCTCCGAGCGGTGCAGACCTGTTGGCGAATCTCGTCGGAGCCCAGGCCCTTCCTTTGGCTTCGCAGCTTGACAAAGCCGACCGGCGGTACATCGATATGCAGGTCAATACGATCCAGAAGCGGCCCTGAGACCTTGCCCAGATACCGTTCGATCTGGTTGGGCGTGCAACGGCAGCGGCGGTCGGTGCTGCCGAAGTAGCCGCACGGACAGGGATTCATCGCTGCGATCAGGATGAACCGGGCCGGGAAGGTAATCGTCCCCTTGGCCCGCGATACGGTCACCGTTCCATCCTCCAGCGGCTGGCGGATCATCTCGAGTACATTCCGCGGAAACTCGGCAAACTCGTCCAGAAACAGGATACCATGATGAGCCAGGCTCAGCTCGCCGGGCCGAGGCATGGTGCCGCCGCCGACCAGGGCCGGACCGCTGGCGGTATGATGCGGTGCCCGGACCGGACGGGTGGCGATCAGGGCGGTATTTCGATCCAGAAGTCCGACCGATGAATAGATCCGCGTTGTTTCCAGCGATTCGGCCATTGTTAATTTAGGCAGGATCGTTGCCATCCGCTGGGCAAGCATGGTCTTGCCGGCGCCGGGCGGACCGATCATCATCACATTATGCCCACCCGCCGCCGCAATTGTCAGGGCTCGCTTGACGGTCTCCTGGCCCTTGACATCAGCGAAATCCACATCATACAGGCTGGCCTTGCCAAAGATATCCTCCAGATCGACACAGGTAGCCTCAAGTGGAAGCTGTCCGGCAATAAAACCGGCTGTCTGGGCCAGCGTGCCGACACCGAAGACCTCAATCCCTTCGACTACGGCAGCCTCTTCAGCATTCTCCAGCGGGACGATCATCCGGGAAAATCCATTGGCTGCTGCCGTTATCGCCATGCTGAGCACGCCATTGACAGGACGGATACGGCCATCCAGAGCCAGCTCACCCACGATGACGTACTGCCGCAGTTCATCCCCCGTAAGGGCCCCGGTTCCGGTCATCATCCCCAGCGCAATAGGCAGATCGAATGCCGGACCGACCTTTTTGATATCAGCAGGCGCAAGATTGACCAGCCATTGCGTATCAGGGTATTTAAAGCCGCTGTTCAGAATGGCGCTGCGGACCCGTTCACTACTTTCCTTGACTGCCGCATCGGGCAGACCGACCACGATAGGCTTTTCGAAGCCGCTGCGGGAGACATCCACTTCCACCTCGCAGACAACACCTTCGATTCCTTCAAGAGTTACACTGTATAGCCTTGCCAGCATAGATTCCTCCGATTGACAGGTTAAATAACTATAAAATAGACGACGAATCTCGGCAAGTGGAAAATTGGAAACTTTTCATCGCTTCCCCCAAAAAAACCGCAAAGATTCTTTAATTCCCGGCAATTCCATACTGGCCAATCCATCCATTTTCGGTCATACTATAGTGTAGACTGCTGTGAAGGGACGTGCGTATGGATGTGAAAAACCAGCATGAGCCCTCAGTGCTGATCATTGAGGACGATCCGGGCCATCAGAAACTATTAGAGATTCTGGTCAAGCGATCGGGCTGTCGCTGTGACTGTGCCTTTGACGGTCGTTCCGGTGTTTCCAAAGCCGAATCCAACCGATACGACCTGATCTTCGTGGATATCCACATTCCCGAGATGGACGGGTTTATGGTTATCAGCCAGTTGAAAGACCGAGGCATAGAAACACCCCTTATTGCGATCACGGCTCTTCACCTGGAGGGCCTGGAGCGGGCGGCAAGTGCTGCGGGATTCAGTGACTTTCTGCGAAAACCGATCGAACAGGCCACCGTGAACCGACTCATCGATACCTATGTCCATGCCAAACAGGGATGATAAAACAGATCAGAAATACCGGATTTACTCCATTCCCTTTGTATAATTTCTGCATAATTCATGGAAGGAAACGCTTCATGAAATATTGGAAGCAACAGGCATGACGCGAACGCCGGCGCAGATGTGGCAGCAGTTTCGTCAGTACTGGAAACATTTCATACTCCAGAGCGTGTTTGCCACGGTCGTCATTTTCCTGGTGTTCCTGACTCTCGGCACACAGGAAACCGTGATCATTGCCTCCCTTGGCGCGACGACGTTTATCATTTTTGCATTGCCCAAAAAGTTTACCGCCCAGCCCCGCAATGTCATCGGAGGGCATGCCACCGGTCTGTTGTGCGGCTTTATCGGCTCCTGGATCGTGTCTCTGATGCCCGAACAGGGCAACGATCTGCTCTGGATCCACCTTGTGCAGGCGGCTGGTTATGCCCTGGCCGTGGGGTTGGCGATCTTTATCATGGTCGTCATCGATACTGAGCACCCACCGGCTGCCGGAACTGCCTTAGGTATCGCTGTGGATGGATTTACCTGGCAAGTGGCCGGTTTCGTCATCATTGTATCGATTCTTCTATCCGCGATCCGGTATCTCTTTCGTAATCAACTTCGCGACCTGACCTGATTCGGAATTCACCTTCTGTACGTCCGGCTCGGCGGGGTAAGACTTTCAACATAGCGCGGATCGAGTCACAATGACCAAAGATTCGACTTTGTAAACTCAATCTGACTGTTCCATTCGGAAGTTACTGCGCATCGAGGGCCATGTGTGGAAATCTTGCATGTCGGGGGATGTTATCGGCTTGCATTATCGGCCGGAAGAGGGGCCTTGAGATCCCGCAAAGCCTTGCCTTTCATCTGCTGTGCCTGATCGATCAATGTGTTCCGGTCGGGGGGCTGATATGCGGACAAGGCAAAGGTCCATTCGTATTCATCGATGATTTGACCGGGCCAAAGCACTCCATAGAAGAAATCAAACGGAAATGTGTCGTGGGGGGGGGCTTCCAGCAACCGATGAGTCTCAAGGATCTCATAACCCGGCTTAATACACTGTACGCGATAATCGCCATACCAATTGAAAGATACGGTAATCGGGCTGGTACCGATCTCTTCGTCATTCAATAAAACCGTCGCACCCTGGGGTTGGGTATTGATCGTCAGCGTGCGTTCCACACAACCGGACAGGGCCGGTAGGACCAATAAAAGCCAAAGTAAATACCCTTGCCGCATTACTTTTGTTGAGAGCATATGTGTCTTTTACCTTGTATGACATCCGTTTCTAAAGCAGGCCCTGCCAGATGGCGACCTAACAAGAGGCCAACTTACCACGTGGTCGGTATCCAGACAAGTCTGTGATTTGTGTTTTTTCCAGAAAGTCGACTTCCACTCATCCCGTCGGAGGGTACGGATACCCATATTTCCATGAATGGCGGGATATATTAAAAAAACTTCCGTTCCATGGCTTAAAAGAGCGGCAGCATGACCCAGCATCTGGAATAGTAAGTGCTTGTGTTTCAATGGGATAGAGCTATTGCAGTGAAGGTCCGATTTTCGCATAACAAAGCCACTTTATATCGTTTCTCTTTGGAATACCGAGAATTGCCTCTACTACGTAAAGTGACTCTATAATAATGACGAAAGATCCAATGCTGAACCCGTTGGATGGCGACGGGAGGCGGTCTGGGTAACTCGGATTTGGAGAACTGTTATGACACGAAACAGAATGCTAAAACTGGCACGACGTCTTCTGAGCGTGCAATTGATATTTGTGATGCTCATCACGGGCTGTGCCAACCGGTATGGCCGGGTTGTTAGACCGGCCAATGAACGTTCCGAAATTTCAAAAACCCATTCGGAATTTTCCGTTTTGGCCAACCGTTCCAATCTACCGAGCATGTATGTCAGCGAAGGAAAAGTCGGTATTTCCAAGGTCGAGGCGACCCTGGAAGCAGCCGATGCCGATGATTTACAGGCACAGGCGGAATTGAACAAGAAAATGGCCGATTTTAATGCACGTCGTACGGAGGTCGAAGCACAGGTCAACAAAAACCTCACAGAGGCCGATGCGCTTCGGGAACAATGCCAGAAAGAATACAACAAGGCCATAGCGCAGATTGCGGCAAGAGAAGCGGAACTGAATGCTCTCGTTGAACAAAAAGACACGATTATCACGTCGATGACCAAAGAAGGCGAAAGCAAACGAAATGACATTATCGCCGATGCGCGGGAAAAATTCGAACGGGAACAGGCCCGGATTCAGCAGCTCAAAGAGATCCATGACGCGATTGGAGTCGAAAGCAATGCCAAGATTCTTGAGATGACTGAGGCTTCGAAGGCGACTCGGGAACGGGCCGCCGCCACCGTTACGGAATTAAAGGCCGAGGCTGTGGCGGTTCAACTGGAAACCCAGGCGCGAGTGGACGAGTTGGATGAGCAAATCAAGTCGGTTGCGACTCAAACGCAGTCGGAAGTGGACCGTCTAAATGTCTCCCGCGAGGCCATTCTGAAGGATTCCGAAGCCTATGTAAAAGAACTTCGAGCTAAAGCCGACACCATTGAAGCGAATCTGGCCGATGGAGCCTATCAGCTTAAGCTGACCGAAGCGGCTTCGACCAAGGCGCAGGCACAGGCGAAAACCCAGGAGAAATCGGCCAGCGCCCCCAGTCGTTTTGACAAGGCCATGGCCGAAATTGATCGTCTCCGGGCCGAGATTCACCATCGCCAGGATACTTCCACAGCTAACTATGAGTCGCAGGTGGCCGAAGTGGAAGCCAAGCTCAACGATGAGCTAAATGAAATCAAGAAAATTCGGATTAGTGCGGACAGGGCCGAACAGGTCGCACGTGCCGAATTTGTAAAGGCGGAAGCCGGGGCACGTGCCGAGGCGGTACGCCAGACCGCCGCTCATGCCGAAGCCGTCGCGGAAGCACAAAAACTGCAGATCATAGCCGAAGCCGAAGCCGAAGCGGCACGCATCAAACGAGAAGTTCTGGAAGAGATAGCGGCCAAAAAGGCAGCCAATAAGGTCGAGATGGATAATAACACCACGGTTGTATCCCAGCAGACAGAAGAGCTCCATCAGGTGCCGCAAGTCCCACAGGTTGTCGCTGTGGCGCCCCGTATTGAGCCGGATCATATTGCCCAGTACCGCACCAGTTTCGCCGAAGTGATGCGATCCAGGGCGCAGGCGGATGCCTATGAGATGGTCACTGAAGCCACGTTCGCCGAGGCGCAGACCAATCTTTTAGCTGTAAAGACACAGGAAGACGCTATCGCTTCAGAGCAGTTGGCGATTGCAGATGCCCTGGAGGCCCAGGCTCGCACCCGGTTCAGCGAGATTGAAACCAAGACGGAAAAAGAGCTGGATGTGGTGGAATCGCAGTACCGCCAGCATCTGGTCGAGGCCGAATCTTTCCGGAAAGAAAAGGAAGCGGAAGTGCTGGATTATCGCAGCCAGGCCGACGCCCTCGAACAGATTGCCAATGCCCGTGCCGAGCAGCTTCTTGTTGAATCCAAATCGGTTGCCCAGAGCGGTGAAAATGATGTGGAAGAGTTAAAGATTGCCCTGTGGGCGGCACAGCAACGCGGCGATGCCGAATATTCCAAGCTCATGACGGAAGCTCAGAGCGTTTCCGATTCACAGGAAGCGCTTGCCCTGCAGATCGACGCTCAGGTGGATTCCGCCCGTCGTTATCTCGAGGCCGAATTGGCCAAGATTCAAAATTCGATCCAGTCGGCGGAACGAATCGCACAGGCCGATTATGAGCAGGCATTAACACAGGCCAACGTTCTGCAGCATAAGTCTGATGCAGAGATCAGCCGCATCAATGCACAGTTTACGATGGAGCATGCTGTCGCCAAGGCCGAGATCGAGCGAGACAGAGAATTGGCCTTAAGCCAGATCATTCGGGGTGAAGCTGCCTGTGATCGGATGGTCGCAAGCGCCAATACGACCAAGACCCGCGAGAATGCCAATCTCGATGCCAAGCTTGTCACGGCACAAGCGGACATGAATATTATTCTGGCAACCAATGCCGCGAAACGAGAGGCCGCACAGGTCAATCTGGATGCTGTAAAAGCCAGGTTCAATGCACGAATCCAGCAAGTTAAGGCCGAACGAGTCATGGATATGACCACAGAGCAAAATATGATGGCCATGAAACGAACCGATTTGGCCACAGCGCTGGCTAAAGCGTCGGCCGCCCGGGAAGATTCCAACCGTAGGCTGGAGGAACTGCAAAAGCGGCAGACCGAGCTTCAAACGGCTTGTCTGGTGAACTGGTCCGACAAGCTGGCCACTTTCAAGAACCACGATACGAACTTTACTACGGTTGCCGTGGACGTTCCTTCGATCCAGTTAACCAATACGCCGGAATCACAAACACAGCCGGAAACCCAGCCAACGATTACATGGGGTTATGGCGACGGCGATTGAGTCCATGATGCATTACAACAACCAGGCAGGACGGATGCTTTGAATCCGTCCTGCTTTTTTTGTACGGTTCCTGTTGTCGTGCTATAAAAACAATCAAAAGGTACGTGCTAAAACCTCGAAGGATACTATAATTCTATGTGCAATATGGAATGGATGGCTATTGAATTATGGAAAGGCTGATACCATGTTGCAGAATGGAATGTATGCAGAATGGATTGTATAGAGGATCAGAATGACGGAAAAATATATTTGCATCCATTGTCATTTTTATCAACCACCGCGGGAAAATCCCTGGCTGGAAGAGGTGGAACTTCAGGATTCCGCCTATCCATATCATGACTGGAACACCCGCATTACGGAGGAATGCTATCGCCGCAATGCCGTATCGCGGATTCTTGGTGATGACCGCAAGATCGTCGATATTGTCAATAATTATGCGAATATCAGTTTTAATTTTGGCCCTACCTTGTTGTCCTGGCTTCAAGTGCACGTCCCCAGGACGTACAATCGAATCATCGAAGCCGACCGATTGAGTCGGGAGCGTTTTTCCGGGCATGGATGCGCTATTGCCCAGGGCTACAACCATATGATCCTGCCTCTGGCAAACGAGCGTGACAAGCGAACTCAGGTTCTCTGGGGCATCCGGGACTTTCAAAAGCACTTCGGCCGTGATCCGGAGGGTATGTGGCTGCCGGAAACGGCCGTGAACACGGCGACCCTGGAAGTCCTGGCCGAGCAGGGAATCCGCTTTACGATTCTTGCCCCCCGACAGGCCCAGAGAGTGAGAAAGATCGGCCAAAAGCAGTGGAAGAAAGTCTCCGAAGACAATGTAGATCCTTCCATGCCATATCTATGCAACCTTCCCTCCGGAAAACAGATTGTGTTGTTTTTTTACGACGGCCCCATCTCTCACGATGTTGCTTATGGAGGCTTGTTGCACAGCGGGGAAAATTTTGCTTCCCGTTTAATGGGGGCATTCAATCAGGAGGACCGGCCTTCTCAATTGGTGCATATTGCCACAGATGGAGAATCGTTCGGACACCATCATGCGCACGGAGACATGGCCCTGTCGTATTGCCTGCATCATATTCAGGCCAACGATCTGGCCAAAGTGACCATTTATGGGGAATATCTGGACAAGTTTCCTCCAACCGATGAGGTGGAGATATGGGAAGACAGCTCCTGGAGTTGTGTACACGGTGTGGAACGCTGGAGAAATAATTGTGGCTGTGCGGCCGATCATTCCCAGTCCGGGAAACAGGAATGGCGAGCCCCCCTTCGAGAAGCCCTCGATCAACTTCGGGATACTTTTGCCGATTTGTACGAAACCCGAATGGCTGGTTTCTGCGAGGCGCCATGGCGGCTTCGGGACGATTACATTAAGGTGATATTGGATCGAAACAGCGACAATGTAAATCAGTTCATTTCCAGGTGGACGGGTCGGCAACTCGAGAATGGCGATAAAACCACGTTCATGAAATTAATTGAGTTGCAGCGCAATGCCATGCTCATGTATACCAGTTGCGGCTGGTTTTTCGACGATATCTCGGGCATTGAAGCGGTCCAGATCATGCAATATGCGTCTCGCGCCATGCAGTTGTATAATGAAATATCCGGAATAACCCAGGAAACGGGATTTAAAAAACACCTTGAACAGGCTCCATCACGTAAAAAGGGTTTCTCCAATGGTCGAGAAGTGTACGAGGCTTATGTGGAACCGGCTCGGATTGACCTGAACCGTGTTGGAGCACACTTTGCATTGAGTTCCATATTCGATGAATTTTGTGAGTCCACAACCGATATCTACGCCTATTCGGCAGCGATGGAAGATTTCCATCGACTTGAAGCGGGTGTGCAAACCCTGGTAACCAGCCGAGCCACCATCCAGTCGAAGATCACTTTTGAAGAGCATTCCATTGATTTGGCCGGCCTTTATCTGGGAGACCATAACATCTTTGCCGCTGTTCGGCCTCGTGGAACGGACGAGGATTTTATCGACCTGCGCATGCGACTGGAAACGGCCTTTCTAGAAGGGGACAGCAACGAAGTAATGCGTTTGATGCATGTCTCGTTTTATGGTCCCAGCTATTCAGTTACTCATTTGTTTAAGGACCAGCAGAGACAGATTCTGGATCGTCTTCTTGTCGGTACCTGGCGGGAGATCGAAAGCTCCTTCCGGCATATTTATGAGCATAATTATTCCATCATGCTGATGCTGCGGAACATGCGCATGACCTTACCAAAGGCGTTGGCAGCGCCCGCCGAATTTATTGTGAACGGCGAGTTGATTCGCGAAATTCAGGAAGATTCGATCAATGTGGATCGGCTGAAAAGTCTGACCGACGAGGCGAAACGCCTGTCCCTGCATCTGGATGTGGAAAAACTGCGGTTTGAGGCCTCTCGCAAAATTGGGGAATTAATGGGGCAGATTGAGAAGACACCAGAGAATACGGAACTTTTAGAGGTAATTGAGAAGGCGCTCAAGGTGTTTAGTGATCTGACGCCCGACCTGGATCTGCAGGTGGCCCAGAACATTTTCTTTTCTCTTGCCAAGAAAGTGTATCCGCAATTCGAGGCGAACATGGAAACCGGGGATGAGCAGGCGCAACTGTGGTTGAAACACTTTAAGAACCTAGCCGATCATCTCGATCTGGTCATCCCCTAATAAGTCTATCGCAGGGACGGATGATGTTGACACGAAGAGCCAGTGGAATTCTGCTTCATTTCACCTCGTTGCCGGGTAAATACGGAACAGGCGACCTGGGACAGCAAGCCTATCGGTTTGCCGATTTCCTGGCTCAAGCCGGACAGAGCTTCTGGCAGGTACTGCCGGTTAATCCGACGAGTCCACTGGGGCAGTATTCTCCCTACGATTGTACGAGTGCATTCGCCGGTAATCCGTTGTTGATTAGTCCGGAAGGTCTCTATCAGCAAGGATGGGTATCCAGGCAAGCAGTATCGGAGACGCGGATTTCTTCAAACGAGACGGCCGATTTTCAGGCGGCTCAACGACTCAAGTCTGGATTATTTCAAAACGCATTCAAACAATTCCGACAATCGGATGACCGACAGGACTATAAACAGTTCGTGACCGAGCATGAAGACTGGCTTGAAGATTTTGTCCTGTTTGTGGCTCTGCGACGCCGGTACCGACGAAAGCCATGGTCAAAATGGCCGCGTGAAATCCGCGACCGCTCCAAACCGGCCCTGCGACAGGCCGCCAAAGAGCTGAAGAATGAGTTGGCGTACGAACGCTTTCTTCAGTTTGTTTTTTATCGCCAGTATTTTGCCCTTCGATCCTATTGTGATCAACAAGGTGTCAAAATCATCGGCGATATTCCCATCTATGTTCAGCATGACAGTGCCGATGTCTGGTCCTGCCCCAGGGCTTTTCAGCTAAAAGCGGACAAACGTCCCAAATTCATCGCCGGAGTACCGCCGGACTATTTCAGTAAAACCGGTCAGCTCTGGGGCAATCCGGTCTATGACTGGGACTGGTTGAAAAAGACGGATTTTCATTGGTGGATACGCCGTATTCGCCACAACCTTGCTTTGTTCGATCAGGTTCGGATCGATCATTTCCGCGGGCTCATAGCCTTTTGGCGGGTCCCTGCCGGGCATAAAAACGCCATTCGAGGCAAGTGGATCGATGTTCCTTATAAGGACTTCTTCAACGAACTATTTCGCCAGTTTCCTTCCGCTCCCATTATCGCCGAAGACCTGGGGTGCATTACTCCCGATGTGCGACAGGCGATTGTCCACTACAATTTCCCCTGCATGCGCGTCCTGCAGTTTGCCTTTGGGGGCGATCCGGCAAGCAATCCGCACCGCCCGTATCTGCATGTCGAAAACGGCCTGGTCTATACAGGCACCCACGACAACAATACCACACGAGGATGGTATAAGAACGATCTCACGGCAGAACAAAAGAAAAAGCTGACGACCTTTCTTGGCAGCCGGATTCGATCTGACAACATTGCATCCGAGTTCATCCGTCAGGTTATGATGTCAGTTGCCAAAATTGCAGTGATTCCCATGCAGGATATATTGAACCTGGGCTCTTCAGCCCGTATGAACCATCCGGGTAAGAAACGCGGAAACTGGCAATGGCGGATGCAACCCGGGGCCGCTACGGTGTCTATTGCTCGCAAGCTTCACGCTCTTACCGTTGCTTCCGGTAGGCTTTGACGGATCAATCGCGGGTATCCTGCAGACGGAAGATTACGATACCCAAAGGCGGCAGCGTTGCCATAAGGGTATGAGGAAACTTATCGTAAAAAGATTCGTTCATCGATTTCAATCCGCCCATATTTCCCTGACCGCTGCCCCCATAATCGTATGCATCGCTGTTTAAGACTTCCTTCCAGAAACCGGCTTTTGGGATGCCGATCCGATATTCGTATCGGGGAACCGGGGTGAAGTTGCAGGCCACGGCGACCGCCCGGTCATGGGATCGATTCCAGCGAAGAAAACTGATCACGCTGTTATCGGCATCATGATAATCGATCCACTCAAAACCTTCCTTCGCAAAGTCCTGCTCAAAGAGGCAGGGTTCGTTTTTATAAAATGAGTTCAGATCCTCGATCCAGCGCTGCAATGTGCGGTTTGCCTCGTCACCGAGTACGTCCCAGTCCAGGCTCTGGTCGTGGTTCCATTCCCCTCGCTGCCCGATTTCCGAGCCCATGAACAGCAGCTTTTTTCCGGGATGGGCAAACATGTATCCGTACAGGAGACGGAGCATGGCGATTTTCTGCCACTCATCCCCGGCCATCTTGTCATGCAGTGATCCCTTTCCGTGCACAACCTCATCATGCGACAACGGCAGCATGAAATTTTCCGAAAAAGCGTACCAGATGCTGAAGGTCAGGCTGTCCTGATGATACTTGCGATGCACCGGATCCTGCCCGCAATAGTCCAGCGTATCGTGCATCCAGCCCATGTTCCATTTCATATCGAAGCCCAGTCCTCCCGTGTCGACCGGTCGGCTCACACCGGGCCAGGACGTCGATTCCTCGGCGATTGTTCGGACATTCGGATAATCCCGATGAATCCATTCGTTGAGTTTGTGCAGAAAGGCAATCGCCTCCAGATTCTCCCGGCCTCCATTGACATTGGGAATCCACTCATCATGTTTGCGGGAATAATCCAAATAGAGCATTGAAGCGACCGCATCGACACGCAGGGCATCGGTATGGTACTTTTCGATCCAGTACATTGCACTGCTGATCAAAAACGACTGTACCTCATTGCGGCCGTAATTAAAAATCGAGCTCTTCCAGTCTGGATGAAATCCTTTTCGCGTGTCCTCATGCTCGAACAGATGCGTACCGTCGAAATATCCAAGTCCGTGCTCATCCGTAGGAAAATGCGAGGGAACCCAGTCCAGGATCACACCGATCCCGTTTTGATGCAGGATGTCCACCATCGCCATAAAGTCCTGGCAGGTCCCATACCGGCTGGTCGGAGCGAAATACCCCACGGTCTGGTATCCCCAGGAGCCGTAAAACGGGTGCTCCATTACCGGCAGGAACTCGACATGCGTAAAGCCCATCTTGTGCATATACTCGGCCAGCATCGGGGCAACCTGCTGATAGCTCAGAAAGCGTTCCGGATGGTATGGATCTCTCCTCCATGAGCCCAGATGCACTTCGTACACACTGATCGGCCCGTCCGGCCGGCTGTATTCGGCCTGTCGGTCCATCCAGCCGGCGTCCTGCCAGCCATAGTCCAGGTCCCACACAATCGAGGCGGTTTTGGGCGGCGTTTCGGCATGAAAGGCAAACGGATCGGCCTTCTGTACCGTGTAGCCATTGACGTTCGAGCGGATATGGTATTTGTATTTGGTTCCTTTGCCCACGCCGGGGATAAACACCTCCCAGATCCCGCTGCCGTCCCAGCGGACCGACATTGGATGGGACTGCGGATTCCAGCCGTTAAAATCGCCAATCACCGAGACGAATTCGGCATTGGGGGCCCAAACGCCGAAAAACACACCTTCAACGCCCTCTACCGTGACCGGATGGGAACCCATCTTCTCATACAGGCGAAAATGGTTCCCCTCCCGAAAGAGGTAGATATCATGATCCGTCAACAGCGTAAAATGACCCATCTTTTTTTTGTCCCGTCCAATCGGTTCGGTATCTGTCAGACCTGTATCGCCATCTTAACAGGCCCGCTTGAAAGCACAAAATCGAAAATCAAAAATCCCCTGTTGCCTCTATGGCAATAAACATCTTGTATTCGACAGGGAAAATCGGATACAATACAGTCTGCTTTCTATAAAGGGAGTTTGCAGGAGTATGGTTATGAAAAGCAGGATTCGATTCTATTTCGCGGCCATCGCTGGTTTGTTATTATCCGCCGTCACCCTCACTGCCGGGACCTACTCCGGCGGAAGTGGTACAGAAGAAGATCCCTATCAGATCAACACGGCTGAAGATTTGATTGAATTAGGCCAGACCACCGACGACTACGACAAGCATTTTACTCTCACCTCTGACATCGACATGAGCACATATAACTTCTCAACTGCTGTGATCGCTCCAGATACCGATGAGGTAGTAGATGGCTTTCAAGGTACCGCTTTCAAGGGCGTTTTTGACGGTGGGGGCCACTCGATTTTGGACCTAACAATTCGTGGCAGTTCTTACCTTGGCTTGTTCGGGAAGACGGAAATCCCAGCGTCAATTTTCAATCTGAATTTGGACGATCTGGATGTCCAAGGCACGAGCCGGTATATCGGTGGCCTCGTGGGACGTAATAGTGCGAACATCACGGCGATTTACAGTGCAGGGGCGGTTACAGGTGATCATACTTATTACGTCGGTGGCCTTGTAGGCGAAAACTTCGGGCCTGTTACGAGATGTGCGAGTACTGGGATGGTCAAGGGACACCAGTACGTTGGTGGGCTCATGGGGCGCAACGGCGCTGCGATCACGGCTGGCTACAGCACTGCTGCAGTCACAGGAGGCTATCACGTCGGCGGTTTAGTGGGGCAGAATTACTCCTGTATCATTACGGGCAGTTGGAGCGAGGGGACGGTGACGGGCTATAATCACGTTGGGGGTCTCATAGGGGAGCTTTCCGGGCATATCATTGCCTGCTACAGTACAGTCACGGATAACGTCACAGGAGTTGATTACGTAGGCGGTCTCGTGGGGTACACTAGTGGTTGCATTACAGCCAGTTATAGCATGAGGGCGACCACGGGCAATCGCTTTGTCGGTGGCCTTGTGGGGTACAACCTCGGCGGTGATATCATGGGCAGTTACAGCATGGGGCCAGTAACAGGGGACAGTGATGGCAATTGTATCGGCGGTCTCGTGGGGTATAGTGTAAGCGGCAATATTACTGCCAGCTACAGTACGGGGTCGGTCACCGGTGATCGCTATGTGGGTGGCCTAGTGGGGCGGAACTGGGATCGTAATGTTATTACTGCCAGTTACAGCATCGGCGCCGTCGCGGGCAACCGGTGGGTAGGCGGCCTCGTTGGGGATAATTGGGAGAGTGACATCGTCTTCACCTACAGCACAGGTACAGTTACTAGCAGTCTTAATGTCGGCGGTCTCGTGGGGGATAGTCGGGCGCAGGAATGCCAATGGGTATGTGATGAGTGGGACTGCTGGGAGGAGTGTATACCTGTACAAGCCCCGTGGTTGGTGGAATGCTCTTTCTGGGATAAACTGGCTTCGAATCAGTCGACCAGCGCGGGAGGTCTCGGGAGGATGACGAGCCAAATGAAGACGCTATCGACGTTCATGGCTGCCGGGTGGGACTTTGTGGATGAAGAGGCGAATGGAAGCAAAGATATCTGGCGGATGTGTGCCGATGGGGTGGATTATCCCCGGCTGGCGTGGGAGTTTTCACGCGGTGGGGACCTGACTTGTCCGGATGGGACCGAGGTTCAGGATCTGCTCTACCTTGCCGACCACTGGCAGAAAATGACGCCGGAGACCATCGGTGCCGCCGATGCTGATGGGGATGGGAAAGTCACGTTGTTGGATTACGCTATTTTGAGCGAGAACTGGCTGAAAATGCCAATGCAGGTCCAATCCGGGATGGACCAGGGATCCGGTTGCCGGCCGCACGGGCCATAATTATGATGTTTTCATTGTGTTCCCCCTGATTCAATAACAAGTCCGTGTTACTTGTTCAGCATTTCAAGCATACCCTCTGCAAAAGCCTTACCCATCCGATAATAAATGCGAGCGCTGCCAAGGTAATGATACTCCTTTTCCGAACCGACGTTATAGAACCGAACCCAGTCCGGTCCTTTCCAGATACCCTGATTCACCATCTCCTCCACCTCCGGTTCCCAGAATTCGACGGTCTTGACAAATCGGATGTTACCCTTGAGAGCAGACAATTCTACGACAGCCGCCTGGGCTTTTTGGAAATCCCCACGTTTTCCCCCGGCACCCAATTCACCGATCACCACGGGAAGATTCGGAGCCTTAAGATCCTTACGCACATCCTGGATCAATTGTCCCAATCGGATGGTATAATTGACGTACTTTTCAGCTCGCTGCTGACCGTCGACCATGTCATTCCATCCCTGAAAGAAGACAAAACCGGCCAGTTCATACCCTCGACTTTCATTATAATCGGGGTAGTATTGTTTTAAATTTCCCAACACATCCCTGGCCGTACTGATCATATCCCGATAGGCCTTGCCGTAAGGTGCCTTGATCTGTTCCATTGTGACGTCGGGATTCCTCTTGCGGGCATTTTCCAGTTCCTTTTGAAGCTGTTCTGTCGACGGCATCGCGGCATTTGGGGGGAGGAAATCCCGCTTTACGCTCCTGCCTCCCCAGCAAGTCTTGATCAACAGGACCTGCTGCTTCAACGCTTCACCGATTACCCAGCCGAATCCAAGTTCCGGACCTATTTTGACCTCATTAGTGCCGTAACCCGGCTTCAGATTTCCGTATCGATTACCATCGGTTGTCCATATCCATACATCCCGACGCTCGGTCCAACGTCCGTCCCGATCCTTCCATTGTTGGTATTCGGCGGCGGTTTCTTCGTTATAGATAAGATATTCCAGTGTACGCAGAGCGGCATGCCCCTGCATATTGGACTGCCCTGCGAGAAGAAAGACCTTTACCGGCCCTTCTTTCACAGCCGGCCATGGATCTCTGTTAAAGGCCGATTCAGGCAGATTGGCCAATCCAGAAAAAGGCATGATTAGAAAGGCTAGAACCACCGAATAAGTGCAAAATCGTCCCATAAAAACTCCTTCCAGGGTAAAAGTATAACTTCATTCATGCTATGGAGCATTCCGGATCATGTCAAGCCTCCACAGTTCAGTATCATTGAAGCTTTAAGCCAAAAAAAAACGCATTTTTTTCCGGAAAAGCCTCGATTTTTAGACCGTTTTTCGGTTACCACAACCTGAAAACGCTCACTATACTAGTGGAACCGAGGCTATGTAGGCTGAGTTCTAAGTGTAGTTTAAACAAGTGGTTAAGGAGAAAAAAGCATGAAACGAACAGGGATTCTTTTACTGACGACCATCATTTTGGTTTGTTTAGTAAGCCAGTCGGTACTGGCTCAGCCTGCCGGCCGTGGGCAGGGTCGCCAGGAAGGCGGTCCCCAGGGAGATCGTCCCCGTATGATGGGTGGTGACGCTGGGATGTTTGGGGGATTAAACCTTACCGAAAAACAGCAAGCCAAGATGAATGAAATTCGCACCAAGTATATGGACCAGATTCGCAATGCCGAGACACCTGAAGCCCGTCGTGAGCTGTTTACGAAGATGCGGGAAGAGGTTAATGGTATTCTGACCGAAGAGCAGCGAGCCCAGATGCAGCAGCGAATGGGCCAGGGTCAGCGTCCTGCGCAGCCTGAAACGCCTGCTCCCGCCATGGGCGATCCTATGGAAATGATCCGTCAGATGGCCGAACGGCTCAATCTGACAGAAGAACAGCAGGCCAAGGTTGCCGAGATGTATCGTGCGGCCATGCAGAAGCTGATGACCGATATCCGGGAGCAGGTCCTGACCGAGGAACAGCGGGCTCGTTTAGGCCGTCGCGGCATGGGTATGATGCCCGGTGGACCTGGTGGACCCCAGGATCGCGGCCCCAGCATGAGAGGTCGTGGAATGTTTGGAATGGAAGGACTTGATCTGACCGAAGAACAGCAAAAGAAAATGGATGACATACGCCAGAAATACATGGACCAGATGCAGAATGCCGATCGGGATTCCCGTCGTGAAGTGTTCACTAAGATGCGGGAAGAAATGGACAAGGTCCTGACCGATGAGCAGAAGAAGAAAGCCGAAGAATTGCGTCAACAGCGTGGATTCGGCGGATTCGGCGGTCGAGGCCAGGGCCAGGAAGGTCAGGGACCTGCCGGCAGGCAGGGTGGCCAGGGCGCTCCCGGCAGTCGACGAGGCGGTGC
>JAFGPC010000078.1 GCA_016926155.1 Sedimentisphaerales bacterium | reverse complement strand
TCGACGCTCAACTGCCCATTCTGGCCAAGAGCCGGGCCTTGAACATGGGTAAATTTCATGATCCGCCATTTGCCTGCGGGTACGTGCCAGGACAGATTGCCATTCTGAATATTAGACTCCAGATCCAGCAGGCTACTGCCGTCAATCTTGCCATCGTCGGTAACCTGTCCGGCCACTGTGGCAATATAACGATCCGGCCCGTATCCATCCGCTTTGTACGGCTGTGGACCGGTCACGTCTACAGCCGATGCAACCATTTTCTTTGTGGCATACCGGGGCGGTACTTTTCCTGCAACACCCTGGCTGGGCCACCATTTCTCATCAAAAATCCACATCTTCAAGTTATTTTTTTTCGCGGCATCCAGACAGATTTGCAGGTCGCGATACCAGCCCTCCCCGAGCCAGTCGATATGTGGCCGTGACTCTGCCGTGAACGATCCGTTACCGCCTTCGGCGACCTTCTCTACATACTTTTCCAACTGTTCCTTACTTTCGTCCCCATGCAGCCAGAACAAAGGTCCGGTCAGTCGTTTGGCCTCCATAGGAAGCTCGATGAATTGTCGTTCCAGATTCGATGATTGCTCTGCGTAGATCATTGAGGAAAAGATCGCTAAAAAGCAAGCTAGACAAAGAATCGTTAAAGAAGGAGTGAGGTGGTGTTTCATGATTATTATCTCCTGGGATTATTATCATCCATTCTTGCTATAGCTATTTTTTCCAGTTTCCGGTTTTTATGGGTTGATCCACAAGGATAACTCTATAATACTGCCCTGGCCGGATCACTCCAAGCATAACAAAGAGGTCGTGAATTTTCCATAACCAAATCCACCAGGATGGGAGAGGGCGTGTATTACCACTACAAAACGAATGTGGTAATAAACAAGATCAGTGCACTAACGACGGCTAGGGAAAACGAGATCCGTGAGGCATTCTGGTACCGGATATACGCCGGGTGTTGTTCTTCCAATTCATAATAATACTCATCAAAATCAGTGCCTGAACCGGGCCGCATCCTGATCCTGACGATTAGATGGGCAATGATCGATCCCAGAAAAACCAGACCCGAAACAACTATGATTCCAGCACGTATATTCATAATAATCATCATATCCGGAACAAAAATACAAGCAAGGCTCGGAATCCCTTAATATGTCGGCATCGTGTCAAAAAGTATTGATTCGGAGCGGGTAGTTACGGTAAAATGCAATTTTGCTGTTTTCCCGATAATCGTAAAGAGCAAGGCAATTGTATGACAACTTCGCATGGCGATGAAGAAAAGCTGGTTTCGATGAGCTTGGGCGACCATCTGGAAGAGTTGCGGGCCCGTCTTATTTTGATCATTATGGGGATCTTTATTGGGACAATTCTGTGCCTTTTTTTTGGCAAAACACTGCTGGGCATTCTTCGAACCCCGTTTGATGAGGTAATTGAGAGTTATGAGAAAAAGGGTCAGCTTAAGCGGGAGGAATCCGCAGAGGACCAATCGGAGTCGGAAAGACCAGTCATTCCATTTGAGACTGTCGTGGTCCTTTCAGATCCTAATCATGGTTTTTCGACCTATACGGTTCATGCTTCAGTAAAAGAGCTTTTCGAGGCGGTCACGGAAGAGAGTCCTGACAAAAATAATTCGCCCCCTTCGGAAGGCCGACATGCGGTTGTCATCACGGATCGACCCGGTGAAGGTTTGCGGGTGTTGGTTACAGAACAGTCACTGACACAGTTTCTGGCTGAATTGCAGGCCCAGGATGTGCAGATCGAGCCAGCATTGGATACTAAAAGCTTCAAGCCTGCCTCGATTCAACGCATTATGGGGCCGGCGATGATCGTAACGCAGCACCCGACCGAAGGCTTCATGGTCTATATGAAGACGTGTATTTTCTTTGGTTTGCTCCTGACCTCACCCTGGACGATCTGGCAGATCTGGGCATTTGTTTCGGCGGGTTTGTACCGGAAGGAAAAACGATATATCCATACTGTGGCGCCTGCCAGTGCACTTCTGTTTATTTCGGGCTCCCTCTTTTTCATGCTGGTTGTAGCTCCTATGGTCATGGGCTTTCTGATTCGATTCAATATCGCTATGGGCTGGCAATCACTGTGGTCTCTGCAGAGGTACATCAACATGGTGCTTGCCTTGACACTGGTCTTTGGAGCGGCGTTTCAAATGCCGATTGCCATTGTATTTGCAGAGCGTCTGGGCCTTGTTACCGTTGAAACATTGCGCAAATCACGAAAATTTGTGATTTTGATCATTGTGGTTGTCGCTGCTGTGGTTACTCCCCCGGATATTGTTTCGCAGGTCTCCCTGGCCATCCCCTTATACGGTTTGTATGAGGCTAGTATCGTGTTCTGTAGAATCTGGAGGAAGCGAGATCGGTTAGCCCGGCAAAAGGCATAAAACCTCAATAATCTTGTAATAATCTGTCTTGCAAGGCTCTCTCTTTTAGCGCATATCTTCCCTCCTTGGAAGTGGTTTTAATCCATCAGACGTTTGTTGAAATTATGCCATGAAAACCGTTAATCGTGGTTGATGTCTTCATCACGTACGGCAGCGTCGGAGACTTCCTTGATTTCCCTACGTGTATCCTCTATCTCGGAGGCGTTTTCCACTTCGTTTTGGGCATCTTTGATGCCCTTTTTGAATTCGGTCAGGCTTTTTCCAATGCCACGGGCAATTTCGGGCAGTCGCCGCCCGAAAATCAGGACCGC
>JAFGPC010000077.1 GCA_016926155.1 Sedimentisphaerales bacterium | reverse complement strand
CATTGACTGCAATACTGATCGTACCCGTTTCCACCGACGCGTAGCGAATCGCTAATGTATTAGCGGCCGGCAGACCGGAAAATCCGATGCCATGACCGGGTTTGGCTAAACTGACTGAGTACCCTTCCGAGGCAGCAGGATCAGCCGTTTTGGATGCCCCGCCGATTACTTCTGCGGCTTCGGCCTCCAACAGATGTCTTTGGGCAGCCATGGCCAAAGCGGAAGTAAAATATAGAATTATGTATCCAGCTAAAAACATCCGGATTTGATGAATCCATGGTATCTGCATCATCCTGTTACTACTCCTTTTTCACAATATACTATTGTCTTTATTTCGCATTTCCGCAGACCCTGCCCATCTGTTATTACTGCCTGTATTATTTCAGCACCGCATTGTCCGGATTAAACAGAAAAATCAATCCATGCCAAACATCGCTAATTCAAGGGAAGACCCTCCGCTGCATTCGGCCCAAGCAGGCGAACGTCATACAGCCCCCCGGCCAGTCCTCCACTTGCGGCAAATCGAACGACAAGACGACCGTTTACAGCAGCCTGAAGTATCTCGGAGGAAACCGTATACCGTTTTTCAACAAAATGATTTGGTTTTTCGCCAGTCAGTCTTTGGGTAGCGATCCGCGTCCCGTTCACCAGAATATCAAATTGTCTGCCGCGATCATCGCCGGAATAGGTGACAGACAGAATGACCTCCCGGGCACCCCGTGAATCGAGGGTATATTGAATCCAGGAACCGTGACGCCAGCGGCGGCCGTTGTGAATGCCCGTTTCCATGCCTTCACCCTGAAGATCATGTTCCACCTCAGGCTGCTGCTCACCTACCGCTATCCAGTCAATGGTCGCCGCTTCGCGTGCCAGGCGGACACGTTCCTGGGCGGCAAGTTTTTCCTTCCTCGCTGCAATCTGTTCGGCGGTTGTAAGCTCCCAGTACATCTGATAGCGACGCTCATGCAGCCTGAAAAACGGCATCAGCGGCACACCTTCGGGATCCGCCGGCTCGATCACATCCCTAATACGGAAGTTCAGCGGCCCGGCGGCTCGATCAGGAACCACATGTGCAAGCAGCTCTTTTTCCGTTGCGAGCAGGACCGGAACCTTGTCAAGCGGAACCGTCGGACCATGCGCCACTTGTGACATGCGGCCTTCGTCGGCAAACAGACCGTCCATATTTTCAACGCCGTCGGGCTTTGCCAGCACAATCGGGCCATACAGAAAAGCCACCCAATCAGAGCCATCAGGCAGACGCTCCACTCGCGTATGCATCGGAAGCTCCACATCCACCGTATCGCCATTCTTCCATTTCCGTTGAATCGCGGCATAGGAAGACGGGGTTGATTTGACATCAACGGGTAGGCCGTTGACCTTAACTGCGAAATCGCTCGCATTGACCCAGGCAGGATGGCGGATATTCAGCGTAAAGGTCGCTGGTTTCCGGAGTTGAAGGCGAAGCCGCGTACGCGGCTCATCCGGGAACTTTGTCTCCTGCCTCAGTACCAATCCGTCCTCAGCTACAGTAAGCACCGAGGGGATGAAGAGATTCACATACAATTGATCTTTTGACTGGGCATAAATAAACTCTCCATACTTTCCCGGATTCTCCATACCCGTTCCGACACAGCACCAAAAGGCCTGTTCGGGCTGGGAATACACCCGATAGTGATCTGGGCGGATCGAAGTAAAATAGACATACCCAGGCTTTTTTGGATGAATGGAAGCCAGGATATGATTGTAAAGGGCTCGCTCGTAATAGTCGGCATAGGCGGCCTTTGGTTCGGCCATGAAAAGCGCCTCAGTCAGCTTGAGCATATTGTAGGTATTACAGGATTCGGGTCCCTCTCGGTGCGCGATCATGCCGCTGAAATCTTTGGGATTATTAAAATGCTCGCTGACGCTGTTGCCGCCGAAGGCCACACTGCGGTTCTGCGTAACGGTTTCCCAGAAAAACGCGGCCCCAGTGTGCAGCTTATCATTGTTGGTCAGCGCCGCAATACGCTGCATACCGATAATCTTGGGTATCTGGGTATTGGCATGAAGGCCAGAGAGCCTGTCCTGGCGGATTTCCAGGGGATCGAATATTCTCTGATGGTTGAATCGTTGAGCCAGATCGATGTATTTCTTGTCTCCGGTCATCGCGTAGATATCGGCAAGCACTTCGTTCATACCGCCATATTCCGTATCGAGCATCTGCTGCATTTGTTTGTCGCTCAGGCCGGATGTAATCGTTTCGCACCAGTCTCCAAAGCCAACAAGCAAATCACGTGCCTTTGCATTGCCTCCGTGCAGATAAGCATCCCGAAGCCCGGCAAACATTTTGTGGAGGTTATACCAGGGAGCCCATCTTTTGCCTATAAGCTCAACATGACCTTCAGCGATACTTTTCCAAAATTCTCTGCTCCCTTGAATACCTCCAATATATCCATTGCCGTTGGCTTTTTGGACCTGGGCCAATTCATTGATCATATAATCGAGACGTTGACGGAACTGACTTTCCGGGTCGGCGCCCGACGCAATCATCAGCGAAATCGCCGAAAGGTAGTGCCCCGCCGTATGCCCTTCGAGCCCCATGCTCTCCCAGTTGCCGTAGGGACGAGCCTTGGCCTCAAGACCCGCTTGGCGCCGAAATGGTGCCAGCAGCCGGTTAGGATCATGAGCTAAAAGATATTGACGATTAGCTTCAACTGCCTCGGAAAAAGGACTCTCCAGCAATCGGACATCTTTTAATGAAACAAGCTGAACCGACCGCTCAGGTGACGTTGCCTCCTGGAAAATGCCTTCTTGGGTCTGCGTGACAGGCTTGATGGTTCCGTCGTCGTTAAAGTAAAGATATTCCAGACAGACGCTCCGCCGGCAGTCACCGCCGGGCATGCCGTTAATGCTGGCGGAACCGTCGTGGTAAAAAAAATACCACTGTCCCTTGAACTCGATGACCGACGGATGGATCGTAAAGCCCACCTTCGCGGAACCGGTTACCAACCCGCGATAGGTCCATGGCCCGGTGATTTTCTCTGCCGTGGCATAGGCGATCTTTTCCGGCGGATTGCCGGGCACGTCCGCGGCATAGACATTGTAGTACAGATTGCCGCGTTTGAAAAGCCAGGGGCCTTCTGCAACATTTTTATGCGGTACCTTTTGGATCGGCCCATCGAGTTCGATCATGCTGGGTTTGAGTTTAACCAGGTAGAAGTCGCCATTGCCCCACATCATCCAGGCAGTGCCGTCGTCGTCAAGAAAAACTGTGGGATCAATATCGGCGTTGGGACGACTCGAATCCGTGGTCATATCATCGGTTATGAGCGGGGTTCCGCGGGCATCTTTGAATGGACCAAGCGGGCTATCACCAACAGCTACTCCGATACAGTGTTCATTGTTGTTATTGCGCCGCAATGTTGTATAAAAATAGAATCGGCCGTCCTTTTCGATCATATGAGCAGCCCAGGCAACATTGGCCCGGGCGTATTTAAAATCCTCCGGACGCATCATGGGCCCGTGTGCCGTCCAGGTCTTCATGTCCTTCGAGGAATAGCACAGCCAGTCCGGCATGGTAAAGAACTGACCCTCTTTGGCATTGTCGTGACCTACATAGACATAAACCGTATCGCCGACAACCAGAGCCGCCGGGTCGGCCGTGAAGACATCACGAAAAATAGGATTTCCGCTAACATACGGACCGACCACTGTCATCATCGTAATAAATGCAAACAACTGCACATATCGGTTCATATCAATCTTGTTTCCTTTCTTTTTACTCGAATTTCCACCAGTCAAAATGGAACAGTTCCCCATTGCCGCCGGAGAAGATTAAATAAAGGTCGTAAACGCCGGTTACCTTGCGTATCCGACAAGACAGCGTTTCCCAGTTCTGCCAGCCGCCTGTGTTTTTCACCTGGATTCTTCCCAGCAATCGTCCATAGGGACTTCCCAGCCGGAGATCGATCCTCCCACCCTCTGAGCCGCAGGACACGCGAGCCCAAAATTGCCCGGCACCTTGAATGCCGAAATCGACATCGCGAACCCTGATGTAATCCGCGTTGTCGATGTCCGACACATAGACCCCGACCGTATCATTTTTCTCCGTTTTAACACCTTGGGACCAGGCCATCGTTTCTGCCTCAGTCTGAATACGAGGATTAAGCAATCCCGCCGGCTTGACTCCTTCGGCACTGCGGGAAATCCTCGGAACGCTGCCGTCAGGATTATACTTGAATTCTTCCACGCAAACGGAGCGGCGTTTGTCGATACCGTTGGGCAACGAGTCGGTCTGATAGAAGAGGTAAGACCGACCCTTGTAGTCGATGATGCCTGGATGGTTGGACCCCGAAGTCTCCTGAATATCCATCACTTCGCCACCGTAATGCCAGGGCCCGACCGGGTTGTTCGCAACCGCGTAGTGGATGGATTCCGGAATACCGGAAGCATACCAAAGGTAATACTGTTCTCCGCGACGGTAGAGCCACGGGGCTTCCTCGAAGTCAGGGCCAAACGCCTCCTTAGTCAGTGGGATGTTTGAGATGTCACCCTTGAGTGAGATCATGTCTTCGTTCAGTTCGGCGAAATAGCAGGCGTTATTGCCCCAATAGAGAAAAGCTCGGCCATCGTTGTCAATGAACACCGTGGGATCGAGATCATCCCAGCCGTGGCGCGCGTACTTTGTCTGGTCATTTGTCACCAGTGCGTGCCCGAGCACGTCCTTGAACGGCCCGAAGGGACTGTCGGAAACCGCAACACCCAGGGCCACACCGGGGTGCGTTTTGTCCGCAGTGCTGACGTAGTAATAGAACTTGCCGTTTTGATGGATGCACTGCGCGGCATTAGCGTCACCGCCGGACCATTCGAATGCCTTGCGAACGTCGAGCACCACTCCATGATGCGTCCAGTTGACCATGTCGGTTGTTGTGAAGCACTGATAATCATGCATCACAAATCGACTGTCCGGGGCGTCATCTTCATCGTGCCCGGTGTAAAGATAGAGTATTCCATCATGCACCAGGGGAGCGGGATCGGCCGTGAAAATCGTCTGCACAATCGGGTGCTGGGCAGCACAATTCAGCGCAAGCCAGAGTGATGCCGTTAGGATAAACACAGGATATTTAGACAAAGGAAACAGACTCCGTTTCCTGTAAGGTTTTCGGACTGGAACCAATTGCTTGACTCGGTGGATTTTTAATGCGTAAGTTGAGGCATTCGAGTTCATAATTCTTTTTCTTTTCTGTTAATTATATTTTTACTTCGACAGTTTTGCCGATATAGTTGACCGTCTTGAT
>JAFGPC010000076.1 GCA_016926155.1 Sedimentisphaerales bacterium | reverse complement strand
TACCGGAATCGCTGCGAAGCATGTCATTGGCCCGGTTCCAGGTATATCCAAGAAAACTGGTCACGGAAACAGCAACGGTGACCAGAATCACCGCCACGGTAGCATTGAATTTTTTAATCTTCATGGCATTGTCCATCGAATAACATTATCGTGATGTTTCGTCCCCGGCGACTCGGTGGCAAGATTGACGTGACATCCTTTGCTTGATATTCACGATCGTCATGGGTACGTCCACCTGGACTCATTGTGGTGGTCCCAATCCTCGTCATTCACGCCTGTCGTTGCCCAACTCAAAGCATCAGAGCCTCGTTTTTTGTTGCCGCGGTTGTAATTGAAAACGATACTACCGGGCGTATCGTGCTTATGGCACCAGAAGGTTGTGATTAACTCGTCCCCCTTGACCTCGCAAACATATCGCGATGACGGTAACTCGCTGCTGGAATCAAACTTATATTGACCATAAAAGTGAAGAATCTGCGCGTTTTTGGGATTGATCAGCCATTGGTCATATTTATCGCCGCCTCGCGGGAAAAACACCTCCATTTCGGTGTTCTCCCCCCAATGGCTTGGACCGTCATAATAATCACTATCACCGATGGTATCTTTATTGATAGGGCCGGTAATCTGGTAATAGACTCGGTTTCCATCTGCCCACTTGACCAGGGTGGTTTTTCCCGGAATTTCATCCTTGAAGCTTTGCCAGGGGATATGGGTCACCTGGCGATCTTTCTGTGAATACGACAGTTCACCGGCAATCCTCTGTACTACTGCCATACCGGAATCGCTGCGAAGCATGTCATTGGCCCGGCTCCACGCATATCCAAGAAAACTTGTCACGGAAACAGCAACGGTGACCAGAATCACCGCTACAGTAGCATTGAATTTTTTAATCTTCATGGCATTGTCCAGCGAAGAACATTATCGTGATCTTTTGTCCCCGGCGCTTCGGTGGCAAGATAGGCGCAATATTCTTCTTCTTGATACTCGAAAACAATGTTGCCGACGGTCTGCCCCGCCGGCGTCCAAAAACATACTGTCAAATAATCTTCTTTAAAAACAATTTGGACCCTTCGTTCGGGAACCGATTTCGCCACATTGTCTATCCATGACTGACAAACAACGCTCTTATTGTCCGAAAGAGAGACGCCCCAACGTTCGATGCCGTAATCGTTGAACAGATAGATCCGGCAAATGACGTATCGGGGACTGTTACGCCCATAGTCAGGATTGACCGGCCCGTGGATTTGATAATACGTTCGGCCGGAAACAGACCACTTTTGCAAAGTCACGATGCCCGGTACAGAGTTGGTATGATTGGTCCATTGGATTTCGGTGGCTTCTGTTTCCGGTAGATCCCAATGACTTGCTTCCTCTTCCGGATCGAGAATGGACTGGTCGTGCAGCGTAACATTGGGCACGGGCTTTGAAACCGGCCAAATGGTATTGATCATCCCTTTTATGAGCCTAAGACCCACGACACCGCCATACAACATTCCTACAGCAAGAAGGATTTTAACAAATTTGCCGGCTTTCACGATGGGCCTATATACATGCTATTACGAGAAGCTTTTTTGTAAATCCTGGGACACAACCGTCGCACTCAGAAGACGGATTACCCCGGAAATATCATCCGTCGAAACAACGCTGCAGGGCCCATGGGGATATCGGTGCGGAATACTGACCAAGGTCGTCTGAACGGCAGGTCCTATTTTCATAACATGGCTGGCGTTGGTCGGGGTAAAAACATTCCAGGCGGCTCGCTGGTAAGGAACCATGTTCTCTTCCGCCATATTCGCAAGACAGGTGCTCATCGATTCGGACAGATCCACGCCACGCCACAATACTGGGCCTTCACCAAGATCAGTTTTCCCCAATCGGTTCTTGGCGCCGTGCGGATAGTCACTGGCCAAGGCCACGTCAACGACAATCGCCTGGCGAGGCTGCACCGCCGAGACAAGGGCGGGAATTCCCAATGCCCCCACCTCGTGTCGTACGGAGAAACCAAAGACCACTTCCCTGGATACGTTGGTTTCCGCCAGATTACGGGCCGTCTCCAGTAAGGCAAAAACGCCCGTGCGGTTGTCCATCGCCTTGCCGGCAATCAGGCCGTTGCCCAGAGAAGTCACTCCGTCCTTAAACGTGATAATATCACCGACCTGAACCAGATCGGCAATCTCGTCTTCGGTATGTCCTATATCCAAGTAGATGCTGTCGCAGTCGTGATTGTATCCGACGACGCCTTCGATCCGCGTGTGGCGCGTATGAAGGTGCATTCGCTGGCCAATTACGGGAGGCTGCAGGATCGGACCGATCTGCAGGAACCGGATAAAGGAACCTTCAATACCTTGTACCATAAAGCCCACCTCGTCCATGTGAGCCTCCATCATCAGCACCGGACCCTTGCCTTCCCTTCGTGCGATAACATTCCCCAAGGGATCCGTCGTAACAGAATCCACAAAGGGTGTGATTTGATCGACGATCAATCTGGCGACATCGTCCTCCCGGCCCGATACGCCCGGCGTCGAGGCCAATTGCGTTAGCCGGCCAAGCGCAATTCTTGGCTCATGTATGATTGTTGGGACATAATCCATTGTTTGTATTTCCTTCCTATGCGTTTCCACTGCCTGCTTCTTCCGTATCACTGGACGAGGTTTGTCCCTTCGACCAACCGTCCGCAATTCCCTGGCCGATGTTATAACTCCCCACCAATCCGCCAATAATCGCGGCAAACCACTGCAGCCGTTCCGTATCTGAAACAACCAATGTTGCAACTGTAATGACGGCCATCGCTGCCAGCGTCAAAAGGACTTTCTTGCTTTTCAAAAACCACATTGGCAACTCCTTTTAAAAAATTCCGATCAGTTTCGGGAGATAGTTTTCCGCAATTTCAATGAGTTTCTGAAGATCGCTTTCCGTTCGGGCCATTTGGATCGCCTCTTCCACCTCCGGATCGTTTTGTATCGTCTCAACCGCCCAGGCCAGAAGGTCAGATCGTTTGGCTTCCAGAAAATTCCCCAACGTCGGATGGCGTTCGGCGTATTTCTCAAAGGCAATCTTCGTTGCTTTCTCAATGTGCTGTTTCGTATCTTCATCCATGGCTGACATCTCCTGAAACAATAAGAATAGAGGATTTTTGTAACATTATTCCGAAGCAGAGGCTTCTTCTGACCGGTCCAGAAGATTTCGGGCCTTCCGAAAACGGCTGAGATAACCGGTATTTAAATCGCGCGACTCCTGCATCAAATTACGCACCGTCTTTAAGTTCCCCTGGATTTGAATGCCCTTGCGTTCCAACTCCTGCAGTTGCTTATATTTGCTTTCCAGAGCCAGATAATACCCCGTACGCATCTGCTTGACCCATTCGGCGTCAAACACCACCGTTTCGCCGTCGGATTGTTTCAACTGTCCCGAAGCGACCAGATCGATATCGCGATCCAATCCTTTATTGAGGAGTTGGATTTCCGTTTGAATCTGCTTCTGAAGCGACTCCACAAGCATTTGGTCGTTTTTCTCCGCGGCAGCCAAGCCTTTTTCCGCCGCCGCCATCATTCGGTCGATGGCCATCGATCCACAGCCGGCAAGACACCCCAACAGAATCGCCACAAGAAACACGAGGCATAATCGCCTCGTAACTGCACCCGTTCGAATAAAAAACATTTTGGTTTTCATGATGTCACTCCGTCCAATACAGTGGATACATGCTGATTTTTTTGCCGAATACACCTCATGGTGGCTCGAACATTTTGATGGGAACAGGAAAGCTTTTTCCCGATTTGCCTGGCGGAGGCGTCCGGGTCAGACGCCACAACATCAAATACCCTTCGTTGCGACGCGGTTAAATGAGCCCGCATGAGATCCAGTACGTGGCGAATTTCGTTTTGATATAAACCATGAATAGGTTCGGGCATTTTCGGATCACGAGTCTGATCCAATTGTTCCGTGGAACAAAATACTCGGTTGGGGAAGTTATACTTTTGCAGTTGAGCAATCGCGGCATTTTTGATTGCGCGAACAAGATAAGCCGGAAGGGATTGAACCGACGAAAGCCGGGATCGATTCTCCCACATGCTCAACAATACATTCTGTACCACATCCTGGGCCAGATAAACCTCCCGCGTAACAGCATAAGCGCTGTCCTGAAGCAGCTTGCTATAAAGTAACGCCAGCTTGTCCCACTCCGTTTCATCACCGCGCGCAAGGGATTGTACGTCAATGTCCGTTTTGTCGACTTTCATTCCCTCGCGTCCCTTTCGATATCTACGGATCAAAATATAAACAGAATTCAGATATCGCCTGGAGAGTTACATCCGCAGCTCAACCGCAATAAACGAACGAAAAAGGTAACTTGAACCAATGCGGTTCAAAGACCAATGGACGGATTACTTCATCCACGGCGGCAATTGGATAGACCGGAAATGTAATCGTGAGAAATAAGGGTGGGAGAACGATTGCATTCTGCGCAAATCCTGTCGTATTCCTTGGTCTGTTTCGACATGAAAACAGACCGGAAAACCCGTTTGACAACCAAACGTAATGAATCTATACGACATTCTTTTCGCACAATGCTCTAAGGCATTATTTACCAATCCATTACAGTTAATTACCCCGACCCGTATCTGCCACGAAAACAAACAGTTAACACATTTTCAATGTGCGAAATACAAAGGTACTCATCCCGTTTTTATCGGGTATTTCCCGTACCAGGTTAAACTAGCACTTTTCCACGATCGCCTGATCCACTTCCAGCAAGACCATCTGGCCCAGCAGCTCGATTTGAATTGCGAACTGATACTTTCCATTTTCTCGTACGAACAGGCCTTCCATGTCTTTTAAGGGACCGGATAAAATTCGAACTCGATCCCCTTTATGAAATGTATCACTTATCGTAATCGACATACCAACCTCCAACATCCGTGAGATCGCCTCGATTTCCGTGGAAGCCACCGGAAGCGGGCCTTGGTCATTTCCTAAGATGCGAGCCACGCCGCGCGTGTTCAGAACCTGCCAGAAATTTTCCTGCAAAGGATCCACTCGGACAAAGAGGTAATTTCGAAACAGCGGAATACGAATGGTTTTCATTCTGTCCGCCCAGCGCCTTCGCTCCGATGTTTCAGGCAGGTAATACGCGATCTGTTGGGCCGCTAATAACTCGGCTACGACAAATTCGCGATAGCTGTATGTCTTCACCGCATACCAGTGCAATCCGTCATCGCTGGCAATGGAAACGGAATCAGGACACAAATCCGATGTCGGTGAAATCGAATTGGCGGGTGTTTTATGTTCAGTCTCACTGACGCCGCGAAACGAAGTTTGCATCCTGACCGCTCCTTTCGTTCTGGGGCGGAAAATGTCTGCGCAGACCTTGGCTCCGCCTCTTACATCAGTTGATTCTCAGTGCATAGATTCATCCTGCTTGCTACAGGCAAGTCTTTATTGGACGAACCTCCGTTATG
>JAFGPC010000001.1 GCA_016926155.1 Sedimentisphaerales bacterium | reverse complement strand
GAGGGGAACGGAAACTGAGCAAGGCGCATATTAAAAAACTTGCAGAGTATTTTTCTGTAGATGCCAGTTTGTTCCTTTGAGAAAAAGACTCTTCACCTATCTTTTCACATAAAAACTGGTCATTCGACAGGATAAAGGCTCATTAGCATGTCAAAACGGCGGTCTATCAGCACCGCCACGTTTTTGCATAAAAGTTAGCCCGGATCATTCTGGGCCATCGCTCTTCGGCCATTACCGAGGTCTATGCCGAGCAGGACCAGCAGAAGGCGATGGAGGCGATAGTAAGTGTGGGGTAAAAAGAAAGATTGTCTGTTCTTTCTTGATTAGTAAAAAATATAGTAATTTTAGAAACATCCGTTTTTATGCCTAAAAAAGCACAAACGTTCAATTATTAATAGATATATAATAACTATATACTCTACATGTCGTAATTTATTTGTAGATTAAGGTTGACTCTTTTGGTATCATATGATACATTTTATAAAGGAATTGACGCGAATTTGCCGATATATTATTATTCGTAAATGGCGAAGAAGAAAGCAGATTCCAAAATAGTAAAGCTCATTTATAAGCTTGCGAGCGATCCTTCTCGAGTAAGATCGACGCAAAGAGCCTACTATGATATGCTTGCTTATAATTTAACTATTACTGGCTTATGTGAAGCAATCCAACAATGGATCGATGCGGGTGAAACAGTGATTGAAGATGTTACACAAGAAGCACAATCGCACATTGGAAAACCTATTTATATTATGAAGCCCAGAATTGAGGGACAAGAGATATATTTAAAACTAGGAATAGAAAAAGATCCCAAGACAGGGGAATATATGTTGATCATTTCCTCGCATCCATAAAAGGGAGTTATTATGAAAAAAAAATGTCCTATTTGCGGAGCACCTGCTCTGATTGAGAAAACAGGGGATTTTTGTTTTGAACCCCCTGCTAATATTCCTGGTGGGACTATTGTTGTTCCCAATTCTAAGTGGGAAGAATGTGAAGTTTGCAAAGAGGTGATATTACCTGCAGAGTTAATTGAAAACCTTGATAAGCAACGATATGTTCGTCTTGGATTACTTAGTCCTGTCGAAATAAAAACTATCCGGGAAAAAGCCGGATTAACACAGTCTCAGATCTCCAGGAAGTTAGGGGTTGGTGAAAAAACTTATACCCGATGGGAAAGTGGTAAATTACTACAAAATAAATCCAGCGATAATTTGATACGGCTATTTGACTTGGATTCAAGTTCATTTGAATGGCTAGACTTACAGCGTGAGATCGACGGGTGTGATTCGCTCAGGAGCTATTTTCATAATTTTAACACGGGCAGCATCTGGAATGAAATAACGGCCTTTGAAACAGTTTTTAAAGATAAAGACAAGCATTCTTTGCAGGCGGCATAATATGGCAAAAAAGAAAACAAAAAAATCAGTACCTGAATTGGATATGGCGCTGGAAGTATCTAATATTATCGATCTTAAAGATATTGCTCTAATTGAAAATCGATGCAAATTATTTCCTGTGTCGCGAAGCGATAAAGGTAGATATAATTACACTGTCTCAGCTACAACCGATTTTGCAGTGGAGGACGAAAACGATATTCTCTTGACCCAGGTGCGCATGAAATTTAAGGCGAACAATGCAAAAGATGAGAATCTTCTCTTGTTGGAAGCCACGTATATTGCAGTCTATTCTCTAAAAACGAAGAAGGAATTTTCCAGCGATCATTACACTTACTTCGCAAAGTATTGTAGTGTATTTCATATCTGGCCATATTTGCGTGAATTTGTACAACGATCAATTGCTGGTTTCGGGATGCCTCCTCTTACATTGCCGGTTTATAAATTCGGCACAAAGTTACCCGATGAGGATTCTTTGGTTTCCAAAAAGCAGATAGAACAAAAGGAAAGAACGATCGAAAAGTAGAGATTTAATTAAAGTTGGTACTGACAATACATAGTACGTTGATGCTCACAATCACATTATAGGTTAGAAAAGTTTTAATGGAGGTAATTTGTGGCTACAAGATATTCGCCGAACTATTTTTTAAGGCAAACCCCTAATGCGCTTTTAGAACAGTATTTTCAAAACAAGAACATCGACCCATTTGTCACAATCGATGTTGAGAATAAAGACGGCACAAAGTCATCGGAAACCGTAAAAATATCAAAGCTTGAAGAGAACCAAACTCAGCCCATACTGGACTTGATAGAAACCCAAGGCTTTGAACAGAAAACCGCCATTGAAAACGATTTTCGCCAAATAAGTGAACGGTCGTGTAAAGCGGGGTTTTTGTGTTTGCTTGATGAAGCCAGATATGAGGGGCATGGTGTTGACATTCAAGACAAACTTAAAGCCACTGAAAACCACTACGAGAGATCTATGTGGGTATTCTTAAATTACCCGATAATCTTTCAGAATTCCGGTTATTTTCAAAGAAGCGACAAGTCGACATTCCGCGCCAGACCTGTCTGGAAAAATATTACACCGAAACAACTGGACGGTGACCTTAAAGAATTTAAGAATAATATTATTGAGCATTATAAAAAAGAAGGTCGTGGTAATCATTGTGTTGTCGAAGTTCTAAAACGTCCCGATCCCGAAAGGTATTACTATTTCGTTTATCTTGAGGACTACAGCAATACGATAGAAGAATTTAAGGATACAGAATTTAAGCGAACTCCAGTCAAACCCGCCTTTGAGGTTATTTTTGCCTATCATCCAAAAAATGGTAAGATCGAAACCAACGCGAGCGGGATCAAGCAGGAAATTACACAATTACAAGAAGCCTTTTGTCAGGGTATTCTCGATATGGAGGGACTTCCCGACAAAGATAGTCGCATGTATACCATTGAAAAACTAAAAAATAAATTTGATTTTACACCACGCGATCCACAGGACAATATTGCAGCTGTTCACTTAAGGCTTATTGAACTGGAATTTAGCAGCAAGAAGCGGATCACATTCACCGATAATGGCAAAACCCCTAATATATATGACATGATTGAAAAGGCTCTTAATAAGCAAAACGTGCCCTTGGACATAGTCACTGTCAGCAAAGCAAGGATACAGATTTTATTCCGAAAAATGGCAAATGAGAAGCGGGCGCAAACCATAACTTTTGAAATAAGCACTCCAGACAGATGTACCCTTAAAGATTCCCCTGTAGAACTTATCGCTAAGAAGCATGTCGAGAAATGGGGTCTTGTAGACGAGCAAGTTATTGATCCTCTCGAAGAAAAAAACAAGATTGAGCCGGTCAAACAATCATCATGATTTCACTGCTTGATTATCTAATAAAACGACCCATACTTCCGGGCCAGGATGTTATTTCTTACGATGAAATATCAAAATGGCCAGAAGACGAAATAAGAGAGCTTGAAGCTCAAGGGTATCTCTGTAGAATAGATGAAGCCGATGGCGTTAATTGTAATGAGTGCGAGAACGCCTGTTATATTCCTGTCGAAATTCGCAAAGACCCGAAGTCCGGCAAACTGATTGGTACATATTTCTGTGAAGACGAGGATCATTGCGGGCCAATTGAAATCGACTTGATTCGTCTTCAACAATGGAAAATAAACAAAGATAAATTATCTCCCCAGAAGATTGTTAAGAAAAAGGAATCATTAGAAGTCAGAGTTGCCAGAGAACTCAGGAGAGATCCCAATATAGATTCTATCAGGATTGGCAAGCTTTTAGAAGTAGATGATGGGGTAGTGCGAGGAACAACAGCTTGGAAAAATCGTAAACAGCTCAGGGTAGATAGGCCAAAACACGCGGCCCCATACATTAAGACTGATTCAAGCGGCGGATTCTCTAATAATGGGGAACGTAGGGATATTGAGCCAACCATTAATGAACCAAGGGAGCACCACCACGATATAAACGGGATAATTACAGATTTCCAGCTTGGAAAAAGAAAAAAATACCCGACCCCAGAAGAAATCGCAAAAAAGATGAGCTCAGAAAGTGAACCTGTTTCTATTGATCAAGCCAAGCAATGGCTCAAAGAAACAGAGTCGATTTTCGGCTATGAATATGAAAAGTAAGCGGCGCATGTCTGCGTAGCTTTCGCATTTACCTGCGCAATAAAGATTTTCTATATTTTATAACCATTTCTAATTCATACACTTACAGCACACATATGCTCAAATAACCTGCGCGTTTACCTGCGTTTTCACCAGACTTTGGAAGATTACAATTTATTGATAGGTGAAAACAATGGATGAAAAAACAATGTATTCTTTGGGTCAGTTGGCGGAGTATTTTGAAGAACCGCCCGCAAGGGTTGCTTACATCATTTCAAAGCACCGAATCAAGCCCTGCCGTCGAATCGGCATAATCCGGCTTTTTGGCGAACAGCAGCTCGAAGCAATCCGGCAGGGTCTCTATGGCATACAGATTCGTGGAGGTCAAAATGTCCGATAGCATTGACCACCCCAATAAAACCCTGCTCACCCTAAGTCAGGCGGCTAAAACGTTGCCCCGTATCAATGGCCGTAAAATCCACACATCCACCATCTGGCGCTGGTGCAGAAAAGGCTGTCATGGAATATTTCTTAGCTACTGGCGCATCGGTCGCACGGTTGTAACCACTGAAGGCGCGTTGAATCAATTCTTTAGGTTACTGGCAGAGAATGATTCTGTACTGACACAGCACACGAACTTCAAGCCACCCATACGCAAACGCCGCCGGCGGCCTGCGGATCGTCAGGCATCGATAGAACAAGCTAATCAGATCTTACGTCAAGCCAAAATTTTAACGTGAAACAAATGTAACCCACTTTAAGGACATAATTATGAACAACAAAACAACTCAGTTACCATTGTCTCAGATCAGTTACAATCAAGGCACACAATTCCGAAAAGACGGTGATCCGAAGGTCCAGGAAGAGTACGCTGCCTTGATGCAGGAGGGGGTGGTATTCCCGCCCATCGAGGTGGTCTTTGACGGTCAGCATTACTATCTGTGGGACGGATTTACACGATATTTTGCCGCCACCGAAATCGGTGCCGAGACCATCGCCTGCCACATCACCAAAGGATCTCTCCGAGATGCACAGATTCTGGCCTGTTCGGCGAATAAGACTAATGGTCAACCCAGGAGTACTCAGACCAAACGCCACATCATCGAATTTCTCCTGGCTGATGAGGTCTGGGGCAAGAAGACACAGGATGAAATTGCCACTCATGTCGGAGTTACCCGGGGCTATGTGACACGTATTGCTGGGGAGAATAAAAGACACGGCGTATCCGATAACGTTACAAGTAACGATATCGGTGTAAGCGACTCCATAACTCCCAATTCGACTAAGAAATCGTCGATTTCGGCTCATAAACAAGGAAAACGGACTACTCAAAAGTCAAAAGCAGATAAAAAAGAAAAGAAAGTCCTGTTAGATAAAGTCGGCAAACCAGTCCCCAAACATTTAGTTGCTGTCTTCGAAGGAGTAGATGTTATCACGGGATTTGTCCGGGAACTGGATGATCTTCATAAGCGTGTCCAGCAGTCCATGAAGACCGATCCCCTCCTGTGGCATTTCTTTGTGGCCACCTCTTTCTCGACCGATATTGGGAATCTCAAACGGCAACTGAAGGCGGCGATGCCGCATGCGGTGTGCGCCTTCTGCGGCGGCACTCATAGTAAGACCTGTCAGGCATGCAAAGGAGGCGGATTCCTTAACGAACTGCGATGGAACACCGTTCCCAAGGAGATGAAATGATCCTCCGACCTTATCAGGAAGAAGCAGTCAAGAACACCATCGATGCCTTCCAGCAGCATGATGCTGTCCTGGCGGTGATGGCCACCGGGCTGGGTAAGACGGTGTTCTTCTCGCACATAGCAAAAGATTTTATGAGTCGCGGCCGTGTCATGGTCTTAGCCCATCGGGAGGAACTGATCTCCCAGGCCAAAGATAAACTCCTGCGGGTCACGGGCATCGACGCAGATATTGAGATGGGCGACTCGTGGGCGATGAACAATTACTTTAAAAGCGAAATTGTCGTCTCCACCATCCAAACCCAGGTCGCGGGCATGGACGGAGAGGGTCGGATGACCCGATTCGAGCCCCATGAGTTTTCATCTTTGATCGTCGATGAAGCCCACCACGCCGTCGCCCCGACCTACCAACGTGTCATCAAGTATTTCCGACAAAACCCCTCTCTAAAAGTTCTGGGCGTTACCGCCACACCAGACCGAGCGGATGAACTGGCCCTGGGTAAAATCTTCAGTACCGTCTCCTATGAGTATGATATCCGCGACGGTATTGATGACGGCTGGCTGGTGCTGATTGAACAAAATCTCGTCGAAGTACATTCCCTGGACTTTTCACAAATGCGAACGACTGCGGGGGATCTGAACGGCAAGGACCTGGCTGAACAGATGGAGCATGAGGAAAATCTACACGGGATTGCTGACCCGACGATCCAGATTGTCGGAGACCGTAAAACTCTGGTATTCGCTGCCTCTGTGGACCAGGCCGAGCGGCTGGCGGAGATCTTCAATCGACACAGGTCGGGCTCAGCGGAATTTGTAACCGGTAAAACACCAAAAGAGTACCGGCGAAAAATCTTTGATGCCTTTGCCAAGCGAGAGCTACAGTACCTGGTCAACGTCGGCGTCGCGACCGAGGGATTTGATGATCCGAGTATTGAGGTGGTGGTAATGGCCCGGCCTACCAAGAGCCGCTGTCTTTATACCCAGATGGCTGGACGCGGGACCCGGCCGCTGGAAGGACTGGTGGATGGATTAAGTGATGCAGCAGCCCGTAAATCGGCGATTGCTGATAGTGCAAAACCATCGCTGGAGATCATCGATTTTGTGGGCAATTGCGGCCGGCATAAGCTGGTTACCAGCGCCGATATCCTCGGCGGACGGTATGAGGATGATGTAATCGATCTGGCCAAGCAGACCGCAAGAGAGGAGTCTCAGCGCACAGGCAAACCAGTCGATATGATGACCGAACTGCAAAAGGCTGAATCGGAGATTGCCCGCAGGCGTCGGATGCGAGAGGAAGCAGAGCAGCGTAAACACATCATTGCCCAGGCGCAGTTTAAGACAACACGCGTTGACCCATTCAATGTTTTTGATATCACGCCATATCGAGAACCTGCTTGGCACAAGGGCCGACCTGCTACAGAGAAGCAACTCAATGTGCTTGAGAGGAATGGAGTTTCAACCGATGGAGTCACATTTATACAGGCATCACAGATTATCGACACACTTGTCAAACGACGCGAGGCAAATCTTTGTTCATATAAACAGGCCAAATTGCTTCGACGGCATGGAATTGATCCAACCGAAGTGACCTTTGAACATGCCAAGCAGATAATTAACCTACTGGCGGCAAACGGCTGGAGGAAAGTCGCTATATGACGAACTGGATACGAACCAAGAAATCAAAACCCTGCCCCATTTGCGGCAAGCCCGACTGGTGTGAAATCAGCGCGGATGGAACCACCGTGTATTGTATGCGTATTCCTTCAGATCATCCGTGCAAATCAGATCAGGGCGGATGGTTTCATCGAATCAGCGAGCCGATATTATTCAAACCCAGATTTGTCAAACCTCCACCTCTACCTGTCGTCACAGATTTTACTTCAGAGACCGAAAGGTATATCGACAACATTACCAGTTATGATGTGCCGAGTAAGATCTTGGGCGTATCGGCCAGGTCGCTCGAACGATTGCAGCTTGGGCATAACGGTCATGGCTATACCTTCCCCATGCGGGATGGCCGGGAAAACATCATCGGCATCCGAGTTCGAGGAACAAAAGGTAAGTGGAGCGTGCCGGGCAGCCGCAATGGATTGTTCTGGCCGGAAGGGGTGTATTCCGGCAGCGACTGGCCGCTGGTCATCTGTGAAGGCCCGACGGATTGTGCCGCCCTGCTCGATCTGGAGTTCGATGCCATCGGGCGTCCTTCGTGTTCGGGGGGCAACGAGCACGTCATGGAATTTTTACGGGGAAAACGGCGGGATGTCATCGTGATGGCAGACAACGATGAGCCCAAGGAACGTCCAGATGGATCAGTCTGGTTTCCAGGACAGGAGGGAGCTTCACGGCTGGCCTATCAAATCAAATCCCTGGTTCGCACGGTGAAAGTATGTCATCCCCCTCAACACAAGGATATTCGCGAATGGAAAATGGCAGGAGCAACAAAACAAGTTGTCATGGTAATCATCAAGAATGCGAGGTATGTGGCATGACGTATCGGATCAAAAACTGGGATGAACACTTTGAAAAGTCACAAAGCCGGAAATGTGCAAAAATGACATGGGTGGCGCTGCCGAACAAACATGATGGCAAGGGGTATCGCCGTGTTGCTCAGCACGAACGGGCAACGGAGTTATTTACGGCGTGGGTGTTGATTGTTCAGGTCGCCAGCAAGATGCCTACCCGCGGACTGCTGATGGATGAAGATGGACCGCTTACAGCCGCAGATTTGGCCGATAAGACGGGTTTCCCAGAATCCATCTTTCACCTTGCATTTACAGTACTTACGCAACCAAACATCGGGTGGTTGGAGCGTGTCGCTGGTAGCACGCTACCAGCAGCTGGTAGCGTGGTGGAACTACAGGACAGGACACAACAGGACATTTAAAAGTCATGGGAAAAGTTATAGGGAAGTAGAGAAGTATAGAAATAGGTAATCGTTACAGGAGTATAACCATGCGAAAAATACAATTTACCTTCAGTGAACATGTTCAACTCGCCACCGACTTGGATGGAATGCGTACAATTGCAATAATGCATCTCAAGCGGCTTTCTGAATCCTATCCTAAAACATCGCGTCAAGTAAGGCAAGCCATCAAGATTCAAAAGGCAATCGATTCACTGCGATGTGAAATGGACAACGTGTTTTATCGCGAATACCCAGGAGCCCAGTTCAGAAGACCCTATTACGATTGGGTGCATACGCCCTACTTCAATCCGGAAAGTAAAAAGAAAATCAATCATCCAGGATCGGAGCAGAAGGATGAATAAATGCATGTATGGTAATGCGCGATTACAAATTAAAAAACTGCGCCAAAGGGAAAGGAGATTGTGAATGTATTCACAAAGTAATAGGTACTTCGCGGAAAATAAAAGAGCCGATGCGAGCGGGAACAGGCGCCTTCTTATACACAGTTTGTTTCGCTGTCCGGTTTTTTGGGGACCCCCCCCCAATTGCCCCAGAACGCCCACGGTGGCCCACGTTTGGCGAATGGCCTGCCGATGGAGCCGTTTTACGACCCAGGGGACTGCCGCAACGTGGGCAAAACCTGCGTTTTTCGTTAAAAAACCGATATTTTAGGAGATTTTACGATGAGCAAGCAATTTACCGTTGAGATTCGCAGTATCGAGACCATCCGGCCCTATGAGCACAATCCCCGCATCAACAACGCCGCCGTGGATGCCGTGGCGGCGTCCCTCAAGGAATTTGGCTTTCGCCAACCCATTGTTATCGATTCCGATGGCATCATTGTCTGCGGCCACACCCGCTACAAGGCCGCCCAAAAACTGGGGCTGGCCAAGGTCCCCGTCCACGTGGCCAAGGACCTGAGCCCGGAGCAGATTCGCGGGTATAGGATCGCGGACAACAAAACCGCGGACCTGGCCGAGTGGAATTACGAGATCCTGCCTATTGAACTGTCAGAATTGATGGAGGGCGGTTTCGATATGGATCTGCTGGGTTTCGATGAGAAGGAATTGACCCAACTCCTCAATGCCGAGGTCAACCAGGGCAATTGCGACCCCGACGAGATCCCCGAACCGCCGGATAAGGCGACTACCCAACCGGGGGACCTATGGATACTGGGCAACCACCGGCTCTTGTGTGGCGATGCAGGCAGTGAAGCGGATCTGGACCGGCTCTTAGATGGCGACACGATACATCTTGTTAATATGGATCCCCCGTATAATGTCCGCGTCGAACCTCGCTCCAACACCGCTATCGCTGCTGGTCTCAGCTCTTTCACGAACAAGAAAGCCCAGTTGCACCACCAGGGTTTTGACCAGGCACGTGGGGTCAGCGATCCGAAGAAGGCCCGTAAAAAGATGCGTGCCAAGGACAGGCCGCTGGAGAATGATTTCGTATCGGATGAAGATTTCAATGAGATGCTCCACGCCTGGTTCAATAACGCCGCGCGCGTACTGATCCCCGGCGGCTCGTTTTACATCTGGGGCGGATATGCCAATCTCGGCAATTACCCAAAACCGCTCAAAGAGGCGGGCCTGTACTTTAGCCAGGGAATTATTTGGGATAAGTTGCATCCAGTTTTGACCCGAAAGGATTTTATGGGGGCGTTTGAAATTGCATTCTACGGTTGGAAACTCGGCAAGGGACACCGCTTCTTCGGCCCCAACAATGCCTACGACCTGTGGCACGTCAAAAAGGTCAATCCGCAAAACATGACGCATTTGACCGAGAAACCGGTAGAACTGGCGGTACGAGCCATCCAGTACTCCTCCAAGGTTGGGGAAAACGTCCTGGACCTGTTCGGCGGATCGGGCAGCACTTTGATCGCCTGCCAGCAGACGGACCGGAAGGCGTTCTTGATGGAGCTGGACTGCTTGTATTGCGATGTGATCGTCCAGCGTTTCGAGAACTTTACGGGCATGAAGGCCCAGCGGATGGAGGCGACTAAGAAAACCCCAGCAGGTACTGCCGGGGTTTTGGAAGGAGCAAAGAAGTGATGGAGCGGTTACTTCTTAAGTGCAAATTGCCCTCGGCCGACCTTCTGGAAGCGGGAATCCTTGCCCTTGGTGCGGATCTCTTTGGCGATGGCGGCATACAGGGTATTTTGCGG
>JAFGPC010000075.1 GCA_016926155.1 Sedimentisphaerales bacterium | reverse complement strand
GTAATCTATTTCATACGCCAGTAGTGACCAAAACTGATCGATTAATGCATTTTCTTTTGAAGCTTCCACAAACATATTTATTGCTAATAAGGCAATTGTGAGTTCAAAAAACGCAACGATGAAGAAAGTGGCCCTAACTGAACTAAAGGATTATCTATCACGATATCTTCGCCTGGCGGAGAAAGAACAGATCCTCATCACGCGGCATGGGAGACCGGCGGGGGTGCTCACGGGATTCTCCTCAGAAGACGAATGGTTCGATTATCAACTAGAAAACGACCCGCGTTTTCTAAAACGGATTGAAAAGGCTCGCTCTAGCTTGCAGAGTGGCCAAGGCGTCAAGCTCAAAGATGTCTCCACAGCGAAGAAACGGCGAACAAAAGAATGAAGCCGACCGGGGATCGCGGTTGGGGCTTATCGGAAGGGCTACAGCAACCGTGCCTGGCTCCGTACAACCAACTGCCGCAAAACTTGTATCGCACCAATTCAATTATCGTGAGACCTAGCATAGATATGTTCCGGAAGACACCAAATGGTAGCAATGAAGGAGAGTAAATTATCATAGATATTTCATCTCCCAAACACTTCGCATCTTTTGTGGGCTCATCAATGTATGAAACATGGACAAGAACAACATTTAGTCGAAACTGATCAAGACCTTGCGAAGAATTTACATTCATTTGTTGAAGACACGCAAGCGAAGTTAGAAACCTTGTCAAAGTGGATTTGCGATGCCAAAACCATTCTTTGGTTTACCGGCGCTGGAATCTCCACGGAATCCGGTACACCAGATTTTCGAGGTCCGGATGGCATATGGACTCGCGAGGATAAAAAATTACCACCCCACGAAATGATGACGCCACTGGAGGAAATTGAACCCAATCCAGCCCACTATGCAATAGTCCAGTTTGAGAAGATTGGTAAGTGTGATTTTTTAGTGAGTCAGAATTGCGATAATCTCCATCTGAAATCAGGCTTTCCTCTGGAAAAGCTTGCTGAGTTACACGGAAACATAAATCGCCTTCGATGCCGTACCTGTAACGACAGGACATTCCCAATCGAAAATTTTCCCAACAAGATGTGGGGACTAAACGAGCGAATGAAGAGGGAGCTTACCGATGCTTGTCCTATCTGTGGTGGGCCGTTAGAAGATAGTGTTATTGATTTTGGGGATTCTATGCCGGTGCACGTTTTAGATACTGCCTTTGAGTGGGCGGAACGAGCGGACTTGACTATTGTGGTCGGCTCTTCTTGTCAGGTTTACCCCGCAGCGAATATCCCTAGAGCTAACAAAAAACGCGGTGACCGGCTCGTCATTATGAATATTGGGGAGACTGGTCTGGACGATATTTGCGACCTCCGGTTCAGCCATGAAAAGGTGGGGAAGCTCCTCCCCAAGCTACTCCAAATGGTCTTAGCTCGCTTAAATAATCCTCCGACAGAAGCGAGTTCTTGTTAGAAATATTTACTAATTTCCTTTGGGTTACTTGATTATACGTATTCTATTTCGTTTGTAGACGATCCCTCTCTCAACAGGATGTGCTGGATTCTTGTAAAAGTATACTGAGCGCATTTCATAATGTCGGTCCATTATAAAGCTGCGCTCTTGATAAGGTATGGCGCGAAGACGCACTTTGTTGCCTGGTGTGGTGTCCGAGGCCTTCTTGCCGTGGGAAATATTCACTGGCTTCACCAAACAGAGATATCCTTGAATCTCGACTGGATATTTGAAGTGTCTGATACCTGCCTTAAATGCACGGCGAAGACTGCCGTGTGTTTCACGAAGAATGGCTTTTTTGGCGTTAGGTGCTGGAACAACAATCATGACATAGGATTCGCCCAGATAGGTTTCACGCACGGCAAGTCGAGGTTTGTTGCCCCCGATATTGAAAAGATTTCCATCGGTGCTGAGAAGAGCGTTCGCCACAGAAATAATCGATTTTCTCAGCCGAGGGTAACCAATGGCATAGCGGTCGCCATGCTTTCTAACTCCGGTTATATATGGTTTTCTATTTAATGGAGCACATGATTTCTCGTCATTTTACTGTATCGTGTTCTGAGAGTGACAGGATATATTAACCTTCATGCAATATCGCTGAAGAAAGCATCCACAAGCTCGAGTTTTCTCTGGAAAAGAGTAGACTTCTCACTAATTGAGTAACAACCGAAGTATGCTTCCCAGCAGGTCGCCCAGTCTTCCTTTGGATTTTTCATGCCATATTTACGTGCAAAGTCATCAAGAGAACTAGACTCCTTGTTGAGTTTTGAGAATTGCGACCAGTAGGGATTCTGTTCAGCGCTCTCGTCCCAGTTATGCGCGATTTCGTGGATAACAGTATAGTGTGCATCCCAGTTAGCATTGTCGTTGTATTCGTTCCAGTCTCCAATCTCGATTTCCCGATCAAACCAGAATAGGAATTCAAATTCAGAATTTCTCCCATCAAATTCGTCGTTGCGCTTAACCTTAATAAATTCAAGAGCATGGGTTGATGCAGGATCGTCTAAGATACGTGTGCTGCCCGCTCTCTTCTGCAGTTGAGCAAACGCTTGGTCAACTACCTCAATTTCGCGATCGCTCCATTTGCTGGAACCGTCTGAGAACCTTATCTGGACGTCGACAGAGACCTTGTCTTGCATATGATCTCCGTTTCGAGTGAGGAAGCGGTCCTGACCAAGGCCTCCGTATAAATAGTCGCCGTCACGACTATCATCGCTACCTCCATAAAGGCCGTCGTCTCCGTTTCCACCATACAGCCAGTCCTTATCCAAACCACCAATTAGACGATCATCGCCTTCGTCTCCAAAGAGGATGTCAACACCTGAACCGCCCCATAGGCTATCATTTCCTCCTCGTCCAGAGACGATGTCGGAGCCAGCCATCCCTTCGATCCGATTATCCAATCCATTACCTGCGATGATGTCGATATACCTGCTACCAAGGACGTTTTCAACTGAGAGACTACTAGTCAATGTTAGCCCAAGATTACCATGATTGACGGTTTGTGCCTGGATCTGCCCTAGATCCACACTGACAGAGCCATCAAGGCGCTGAAAGTCGAGCGTGTCAATTCCGGATGCGCCTCCGAAGTTTTCTGTGACCGTATCGTGCCCCAGCCCACGGTCGGCGAATACGTAACGATCGTTATCGTTACCGCCTCGGAGATTGTCATCGCCACCATTCCCCTCCAGCGTGTCATCACCACCACGCCCCTCAAGTGTATCGTTCCCATGGCCTCCATTCAGTTGGTTTGGCAACCAATTTCCGATGAGAACATCATTCATCGAGCCACCTATGACATTCTCAAAAGCCGAATTTAAAACCAGCTCAAGGTTGCTATTCACACGCTGCTTTCCCCAGAGCGATAAGTCGACAACGATGCGACTAACGGTTGAAAGGTAGAAATCCAATGTATCCGAACCTGATAGATTTTGTGGATCCTCGAGAGTATCCCGCCCAAGAGGACGATCCGTGTCGAACACGTAGATGTCGTTCCCCGTCCTTCCGTTGAGGTAATCATTGCCTCCCCGACCTTCAAGCCGGTTACTTAGTTGATTTCCAAGGATCCGATCGTTCACGTTAGTTCCGATTACGTTTTCAAAGGCCGTCGATGAGCCAAGAATCAATGAAAGGTTTTTGTGAACCATCTGAGGAGATGGTCTCTCAAGATCAATCACAATTCCTGAGCTACCATTGGAGAAGTCAAGTGTGTCGATCCCACCCCAAATTGCCATCTCCTGGAGCGTGTCGGTGCCTTGGGCAAAATCTATGTCAAATATGTAATTGTCGTCGCCGAAACCACCCACGAGCCGGTCATTGCCACTCCTTCCGTAGATGCTGTCATTTCCTCCTCTCCCTTCCAGCCGGTTGTTCAGTCCATTTCCAGAAATCCTATCCACCGCGTCAGTTCCGATTACGTTTTCAAAGACTGTAGATGAACCGAGAATCAACGAGAGGTTTTTGTGGACTCTCTGAGACGATGATCTCCCAAGATCAATCACAACACCTGCGCTACTTTTTGAGAAGTCAAGTGTATCGGTCCCACCGGACTTCACCTCGATAAGTGTGTCCATGCCCAGAGCAAAATCAGTGTCAAATATGTAAGTGTCGTTACCAAAACCGCCTGCCAGAAAGCTTCTCCCGCGTCCGCCAGAAAGAATGTCATTGCCACTGTTACCAAAGATCTCATCTGGAATTGCCGTTTGGTTGGTGAACGTGTCGGAGTACGGGCTGCCTTGAAAAACGATCTTATTGACCTGAGCTTTATTGAAGAAGCCAGGTTGGATATGGCCAGCGTTATCCCGCGATGTCACATAGACAAAGTTCTGCAAGTCAACTACCTGAACATTGGCTGCCTCAGAACCAGCATTAATTTTAAGTTCACCTGCCTGTGATAGGGTGAAGCTCGCCGCTAGCATCTCCCGCTTCTCGAGGATTTCAATGCCCGGAAATCGATTCTTCCTGCCGTTCTTGTAGCTTCTGCGGGCCGACATTTGTTTGGTACTCATCTTCTAGCTCCTTTTAGTGGATCCTTTCGAGGGGGGCATTTTGTGCCCATGGGTGGCGACCCTGATATCAAGGGCTGTTACCCTAAGGATACGTAGCCGAGCGAAGCCAACGAAGCGAGTTTCAAGTCTTTATAGCGCAGCGCAATGATGAATTCAGAAAATGCATGGAGGTAGAACAGATTGCTACCTATCCAACCATCCTTGGGTACAACATATTCAGTGAGCTGACCTTTACTGTAGACAAGCACAGAACAACGTTCTCTTTTTCAGATACTGAGCAACTCAAAAATATTACCTTTGACTTCTCAACAACCGATCCCAGAGCCACAGCAGTGTACGTCCAAGAGTAGGTGATTGTTCTTCGGATTCCTGGCGAATTGACTTAGTAGGGATTTCATTCTCTCGGAAACAAAAACCTTTTCAGGTAGGAGCACCTATGCCATGCTTCTTTCAACTGCGAACACTCTTCTGACAATAACTGGCGTGATCGTGGTCTTGCTTGTCTGCTTAGGCGCGGTCCACATGCCAGATCAGCAAGATTTATCATGACGGCGTCATAGCTTATGAATTCTGCAGTGGCCGTTTTGCCCATCGAGCAAAGGTACGCATATGGAACAGAGATCACAAGTATGAGAATGAATTCAACGTCGCCTGGGTTGTCGACACTTACCAGCACGTGGCTGCAAGATACTATGGCCACGGGCATCGATTTAAACGCAGCTGAGATTCATCTCGGCTTGATTGTATCCTATGGCATTGGCGGCAGGGATTGTCTCTGTACCGACTGCAACAGTTGCAATTGCGGATGCTATTCGGGAACGCAAACAACTGGATTGAACGTCTACGGTCGTGCCTTGGCCAGCTTTGTAGCAGGATCATTTCGGACAACATACAGCCAGTCCGACAACTTCACGCCGGACACGCCGATCGCCACCACCGGCTGGAAAGAGGAACGCTTGGTCCCCATCTTGGAAATCGAACTTGGCGTCGGCTGGAAAAGCCCCCAAGAACGGCTTCAGTTGACGGCAGGTTACGTCTTCAGTGGCTGGTATAACGTTGTGACAACCGAGTCCTTCATCCATGGCGTACGGAATAATTACTCAGGTGGAACCAGCGACACGCTGACATTCGACGGGCTCCGAGCTGCTGCGGAACTGCGGTTCTAGCCGAAATGATGCGGTGATAGTCGTACTTCATATCTCGGTTGAGAGTGGCTGAGGTACCGTTGGAGGTAGAAGAGCACGATGCTTGGTTGCAGAACTTGCGTCCAAATTCTAGTCCAGGCTACACAATTGTGGCTGTATTACTGGGAAGATGCGTTTTGTTGT
>JAFGPC010000074.1 GCA_016926155.1 Sedimentisphaerales bacterium | reverse complement strand
GATCGCCCTGAATAATGGCGATTTTAGTAAATCGTCGAGATTTTGTCCAGAGTTGAAATAAATTTTGTTGGATTTGTATTAAATTTTGATGCTAACCCCTTGACAAATCTTCTTATTTCGGCAAAATAGTGGTTTCTTGCTTGTTTAGGACAAGCAGGTGAGAGAATTCCCCGATAGCTCAATTGGTAGAGCGAGCGGCTGTTAACCGCTAGGTCGCAGGTTCGAGCCCTGCTCGGGGAGCTGGATTTCAAGTGCCATAGGTTCTTTATTCGTAATGACTTATGTAGCATTTTATTGTGGACCTACAAATAATTATTTTATTTCACCTCTTTTCTTTTATGTAGTTTCTGCACAGAATGATCAGTTTATTATTCATTTTTTATCTACACATGCTGTTTAGAAAGATGCTGATTTAGAGTATTCTGCGCAGAAGTAAAGAATGTTTTAACACTCTGTGTTAAAGCTTCTTGGGTCTGCCTCTACCCTTTTTATGATCTCCCTCAGTAAGAACTCTGTCCAGTTCGTCCCTGTCAAATTCAAGCCTGCCTGAGATATTCTTGGGATTGTGTGAGCCTTTACTATGTCGATAAATTGCCCTCTCAGGGCATTTTAATCCTGTCCTATTGCGAAAAAAAATCTAACAATGAGTTGATTTTAAGTTGAAAATTAGTGGCATTGTGGCATTGCTGTATAGTGTGAGAAATTCGCGTAAAGCGTTTTCTGTTGAACTTGGCAGCATTTGTATGAAATAGGGAACAATATGTCGGATATCAATGTTCGTACTGAAGACGTAGAGGATCCAAAAGCAATACAATTTATGTCTATCCTGGTTCCTAACCAGCGGAGGATTTTAGCATTTATATTAAGTATGGTTCCCAATAAACAGTATACAGAGGATATTTTGCAGGAAACTCTGGCCGAGATGTGGAACAAATTCGATCGATTTGAGATCGGAACAGATTTCGTGGCATGGGGATGTACCATTGCCAAATACAAGGTCATTGAATTCCGAAGAAAAGTAAAGAATTCGAGACTCCAGTTCAATGACAGTTTGATCCGACTTCTCGAAATTGAATCTGAACAAAAACTTAAAAAGATGCCCTGTTACATCGATGCGCTGCAGCAGTGTATGCAAAAATTGACACTGAAGGAGATTGGTTTTCTAAAGCAGCGGTATGAGGATGATTTGACCTTAACGAAAATCGCGTCACGAACTGGCATATCGTTTCAAAGCGTTCATAAAGCAATTAGTATCATTCACAGCAAGTTGGTTCGGTGTATTAGAACCAGTTTGCGGCTGGAGGAGACCGTATGACAAGGGATGAACTTTTGCTTGAAGTGGCAAGATTGCTTTTGCTTTCCATTGACGGTCGTATCAGCGATGAGCAGTTTGCTGAACTAGAGACCCTGTTAATAGATAATCCGTTGGCTCGAAACTATTATTTAGATCTGTTGTTGGTAACTGTTGGATTAAATGAGCCAGAGGGGATACTTAGTCTGAAAGAAAGGGAAAGAGTCTCCTTTGGAAATATAGAATCATCTTTATGGCAGGCTTTAGCTGAATACGAAATTAATGCACCTGCTGTTGCAGTAGAAAAATCACCCAAGACCCCCGTCGAGGCGGAGCCTGCAAAAAGAATCGAGGTTGTTCAAAGGAAACGGACCGTTTCCAAATTTTCGATTTATACATTCGTGTTTTCTGCGGTCGCAACACTATGCATCATAGCGATGATTTTGTTTATACCTGAATCCTCACCTGTTGCGGTTTTAACAGATGGCACTGGGACCGAATGGGCCAAAACAAAGAGAATCCCGTGTATGGGAGAGTCGCTCGAACGGGGCACATTGAAGCTTTCCGCCGGTTTTGTTGAGCTTGCGTTCAACGATGGGGCGGTTGTTGTCATCGAGGCTCCAGCGGTATTCGATCTTAAGAGTAACAATGCGATGTTTCTGCAAAGCGGCAAGCTCTCTGCCTTCGTTCCGAAAGAAGCTATTGGTTTTTCGGTGCAAACCTTGAATGCAACTATTGTGGATTACGGTACAGAGTTTGGCGTTGCAATAGAGGATAACGGCTCAGTTGCTACACATGTGTTTGACGGCAAAGTGAAAGTGAGCAGTGCAAAGCCGGATGGCATTGAGAAGTTCTCCTGGTTAACCAAAGATGAAGCAGTGTCGGTAGATAATGAAGGCATTTTATCGCGCAAGTATTTGTCGCATACAAGAAAATTCGTCACAAAAGTTGAGACGGCGAAAGGATGGCATTCTTACCTGGACGTAAATTTGATTCAAAATCCAGGATTCGAGAAAGACACGGCTGGTACTTATTATCCTGATAACCCGATTGACCTACAGATAACAAATGTTGATATTCGGGATTGGATAGATAATGGTGTCGCAACTGTCTATGCCTATAATGCCATGCCTAATCCGGAGTTTTCTCGTCCGGACCAGGAGTTTCCACGTCCGGGTCATCATCCTGTGCCGGATAATTGCGGCCAGAACTTCTTTATTGGTGTAGATGATGACGAGATTTATCAGGATATTAATGTCAGTAAGCTTGGATACCTGATTGACGGCAGTGGAGTGTCCTTTACTCTTTCCGGCTGGCTGGGGGGATATGTGGACCATAAAGATGGCTTGTTAATAATAGCCGTTTTTCGCAATGACAGAGATGAGGAAATCGGCCGGTCAAGCATTGGCCCCGTTGATCCTATGGAACGAAACAATAAGACTGGATTTGTCTTTCGGGCCAGCAGCGGAGATTTGCCCGGCAGTACTGAAAGCATCCGGATCGTGTTACGCACAAAAAGGGACGCTGGTGTAGCAGACGCGTATGTTGATAACCTGGAGCTGCGATTATCTATGAAGTAAGGATTTCTGAATCTGCTTGGGGACAGACGACTGAAGAGAACGCATAAAAATTTAACAAGAATAGTGGTTACAAGTAGCTTGTATAAGAAAAACTGTTTAGGAGAACGAATATGAAAACAAAGAGTATTGTAGGTATTTTGGTTTTGTTGACCTTGTGTGGGGTAGTACAGGCAACGGTACTGACCGGCGTGGGGGGTAATACCAATGTTGCTGTTCCTGTAGACCATGGTTCGAATGTGCAGGATACGCCGCACGTTGCATTAACATGGGCGCCCACCGGAGGCGCAGATAATTCCCGTAACCAATGGGAGCAGTATAATGGTTGGCCGGGCGGTGGTGACGACGGGGCTGTTTATCAGGTTGACAGCGCCATCGAGCATACCATCGTGTTTACACCCGAGGCTGGATACGGCGTCATCCTTACTTCGCTTGACTTAAACGTCTGGTCCGGCGGCGGGGACACCAGTGTCACCTGGGCTGTTACAGGTTCTTTGAGTGGATTGCTGGGTTCCGGCATATTCAATACCCCTGACGGTTCTGTAGTGACACACAGTATCAATCTTGTCGGCAGAAGAGCAGAAACACTGACACTTTCGCTTCAGCAGACATCCGGCAACGATTCCTACCTTGCGATGGATAATCTGACATTTAGTGAAAAGCTCCCGTATCTGGTTCCTGACCCTATACACGGCGAAATAGATGTCATAAAAGATCTTGCCGATCGGAATGTGCCAGGCGCCATCTCGTGGGAATATATAAATGATCCAAATATTAGTCAGGTTTTTGGTTATGATGTGTATTTTGATCCGAATGAGGTACTGGTAATCGCAGGCGCCCCGTCTGTTAAAGTTGGCAATAATCAATCCAGCACCAGTTATGTACCCATGCTTGACTGGGGAAAAACCTACTACTGGCGCGTGGATATGAACGTGGACTTCGACTTCATTCCGGGTACCGACCCGAACACAATCGTCGGATATGTTTGGTCCTTTACAACCAAACAGGAAGATGCCCTTCCGGTTGTTGACGCCGGCGGCAACATTCTTACGACGCTGGCATTGACGAGCCCCGAGAATCCGCTGATACTGGGTGGTTCGGTGAGTGACGATGGCACCAGCCCCCTTACCGTCAGATGGGAAGCCTTCGAGGTTGCTCTGGGCGGTGGTTTGACAACGAACGTGTTCTTTGCTGACGAGACGGCTCCGGACACTGCGGTCACTATCAGTAAAGCGGGAACATATATCCTGAAGTTGACAGCTACAGACAGTAATG
>JAFGPC010000073.1 GCA_016926155.1 Sedimentisphaerales bacterium | reverse complement strand
TTGGCGTAATCCTTGACCTGATTCAGCGCCGGAACCAGCAGCCCGATCAGGATCGCGATCACGCCCATCACGGTCAGCAGTTCGACAATGGTAAAACCTTTTTTTCTTGCGTTCATTTTTCGGCCCCTTTGAAAAAATGCCTTAAACTATTCTACCAGTAACTAGCAACCAGCGACTCTTACATCAACACCTGCATCAGTTTAATCATGGGTAAAAACATCGCGATCACGATCGTGCCCACGATGCCCCCCAGGCAGATAATCATAATCGGCTCCAACAGGCTCATTAGCGACGAGACCAGCACATCGGCCTCTTCATCGAAGTTGTTGGCGATCTTCTCGAGCATCTTGTCCATATCGCCTGTTTCTTCCCCCACGTCGATCATGTTCACCACCATTCCGTCGACCTTCTTGGTCTGCTTGAGCGGATTGGCGAATGTATCGCCCTGGCGAATCGCGTGATGAACCTTGTTCAGTACCGCGGCATACACTTCATTGCCCGCCGTATCACGGGTAATATTGAGCGCTTCCAGAATCGGAACGCCGGCGCTGATCAGCGTGCCCAGCGTACGCGTCCAGCGGGCGACCGATGTTTTATATACCAGCTTGCTGATGATCGGCATATGGAGCTTGACCGTATCCAGGGCGTATCGGCCCTTTTGGAACTGACGCACCAGCTTGAAAAACGCAACGATGACAAATGGAGAGGCAATCACAAAAACCGCGTTGGGAATCACTCCCGTAAAGCCGGTCAGCCATTCACTGATGTTCAACAGGGTTTGCGTCAGCCAGGGCAGGCCTTCCTTGCCGTCGCTCATGTCCTTGATCACTTCGGAAAACGTCGGAATAATAAAGATCATCAGGCCCAGCACGATCATCAACGCCGCGGACATCACCACGACCGGATACACCATGGCGCCTTTGATCTTGGCCCTGAGCCTCTGGGATTTCTCCATGAAATCGGCCAGTCGAACCAGAATGATGTCCAGCACGCCGCCGACTTCACCGGCGGCAATCATGTTCACAAACAGCCGGTCAAAGCACTTCGGATGTTTGGCCATTGACTCCGACAGGGTGCAACCGCCTTCGATATCGTCGGCTACATACCCGATAATGGTCTTGAGCTTACCCTTCTTCTGCTGCGCTTCCAGAATCCGCAGGGATCGAAGGATCGCCAAACCCGCATCCTGCAGGGTCGAAAGCTGCCGGGCGAACTGGCAGACCTGTTTGGTTTTGACCCTGCCGGTCTTCTTGCGGCGCTTGGGAGTAGCCTCACGGGTCGCTTTGACCTTCTTGGCTCCACCCTTGGCGGTAACCTTAGTCGGAAACAACCCCTTATTGCGAATCTTGCTGATCGCTTCCTTGTTGCTCAGGGCCTCAATTTCGGATTTTACTTCGTTGCCATCGGCGTCCAGCGCTCTGTACTGAAAGATAGGCATTGCGATCACCTCCCAGTGTCACAGTGGGCCATTACAGCCACATCCCCAATAACTCTCATTTCACACCACTTGTCACGGTAGCCCGCACCATCCGGCACGGACTCCTATGCCTCCGCAGCCAGCGTTTCTCGAACAATTTCTTCAATCGTGGAAATTCCCTCATAGATCAATTCCAGGCCGTTTTCACGCAGGATTTTCATCCCGTTTCTTCGGGCAGCCTCCCGAAGCACCGACGTCGAGGCCCGGTTCATAATCAACTCCCGCAGCTCATCATTGAACACCATGATCTCAAAAATGCCGATCCGACCTTTGTAGCCTGTGCCGTTACACATCTCACAGCCTCGGCCGTAGTAGAATTGCTTGCCCCCTACATCCTCCGGCGTCAAACCCAGTTCCATCAGCATTTCTTCTGTGGGTTCAAATGGGGTTTTACAGTTGGTGCAGATCTTGCGAACCAGACGCTGGGCAACAATGCCCTCAAGTGTCGCCGTAATCAAAAACGGCTCCAGTCCCAGGTCAACCAGTCGGGCAATCGTGCTCGGAGCGTCATTGGTATGGACCGTTGTAAACACCAGGTGACCTGTCAATGAAGCCTGAATGGAGATTTCGCCCGTTTCCAGGTCACGAATCTCACCGACCATACAGATATCCGGGTCCTGACGCAGAATCGATCGCAGGCATCGGGCAAACGTCAATCCAATCTCAGAACGCATCTGGACCTGAATCAAACCGTCAATGTCATACTCCACCGGGTCCTCGGTGGTGATGATCTTGGTATCGATTGTATTAAGTTCCTTGAGGCAGGAGTATAAAGTCGTTGTTTTTCCGCTGCCGGTTGGGCCGGTTACAATCACGATCCCATTGGGCTTGTGGATCAATGATCGTATTTTTTCCAGTTCTTCCTCGCGAATTCCCAGCATATCCAGCCGAAGGTCTACCTGGCTGCGGTCAAGGACACGAAGCACAACGCTTTCACCGAACATCGTGGGCAAAACACTGACACGAAGATCCACCGGATTTCCGCCGACCATCAATGGAATACGTCCATCCTGCGGCAATCGACGCTCGGCAATATCGAGGTTGGCCATAACCTTGATTCGGGAGCTTAAGGCAACGGCAATATGTTTCGGAGGAGGCACCATTTCATACAAGACACCGTCAATCCGGTATCGCATTTTAAATTCGTCTTCAAATGGTTCGAAATGAATATCCGAGGCCTTGTCGCGAATGGCCTGCAAAAGTACCAGATTCAGCAGTTTCTTGACCGGGTTGCTCTCGGCCAGTTCTTTTAACTCTTCCAGGTCGATACTCTGGTTACGCCCCTGAAACTCCGCCAGTCCGCCATCCTCGGAAATCTCCGAAATCAGGTCATTGATGCTTTCCTCCGATTCAGCGTAATATCGATTCAAGGCATCATCAATCGACTTGGAATCGGCTACTTTGGCCACTACACTGAAGCCTGTCAAAGTGCTGATATCGTCGATTGCTCGGAAGTTGTCCGGACTGTCCAATGCCACCGTCAGTTCATTGCTTGTGGCATCATGAGCCACAGGAATAACACGGTAAGTCCTTGCCATCTGCGAGGGAACATGCTGGATAACAGCCTTGGGAATCTCGATTTTCCCCAAATCGATGTAATCCATTCCCCGCTGCCCGGCCAGGGCCATATTCAATTGTTTTTGAGTGACCAGACCCTTTTCCAGGAAGATCTGCCCTAGCTTAACCTTGCCCCCTCGTTCCTGCTGGACTTGAAGACATTCGGAAACCTTATCCCGAGTTAGAACCCCCATTTTAATGAGGATTCGACCCAGCGTTCGACCTTTCAATTGTCTGATTGGAGGCATGCTCGCCATTTTTTAGCCTTTCCCGCAGCCTAACACCTTCTACCCTATTGTATACACATTAAAATCAAATGACAAGCCTATTTATAGCTATGTCACAATGCATATAAGACTTTCTAGGAAGTATCTATTGCTCTATTTTTGACTAATAACATGACTAAAACAATAAAAATCACATGCAAGAAACATCCCTATCGGAAGAATTGGAAATGCTGGAATTCCGAGAAAAAGCTGTCTTTCCACACAGAAAAAAGGTGCGACATTCTGCATACAAGACTTTTAATTTCGCATTACCCCAAAATTGTTATGATAACTCATGCAAAGAATGAGGTTTTTTTGACGTTTGAACGGTATAATATACTGGTCTATTATCGTTTTTTTGTTCCATTTCCAAGATGATGTTCGTCCACTTCTGCTCCGATAACATCTTCCAAACCCACTTCCTTAAGCTGTCTTCGGATTTCTTCCGGACGAATTCCCTTTTCCTGCTCGGCCTTGAGGAGCATTTCTGCCGGATTCCTGGCCTTGTCCAGCATTTCATCCAGCGCAATTTTTTCATCGAAGAATAACTGCCATAAATGGTCGTCCAGAAGCTGCATACCCAGTTTTTTTCCGATCTGGATACTGGACTCAATACGATAGACCTTGTTTTCCCGTATCAGGTTCTGGATGGCCGGCGTGCAGATCATAAACTCATAGGCTGCTACTCGTCCTCTTCCGATCTTGAGCGGGCAGAGTGTCTGACTGAGTACTGCAATCATATTGGTGCTCAACTGTACACGAATCTGCTCCTGCTGGCTGACAGGGAAGGCATCAATAATACGGTTGATTGTTCCCTGGCAACCGGTTGTATGGAGGGTTCCAAACACGAGGTGACCGGTTTCCGCTGCACTGATGGCCGCTTCCATCGTCTCCAGGTCTCGCAATTCACCCACCAGAATCACGTCCGGGTCCATACGCAGAGACCGCCGTAAGGCCTCAGCAAAGGTGGGAACATCGATCCCCACTTCCCGCTGGTTAATGATGGATTTTTTGTGTGTGTGGTAATATTCGATAGGCTCCTCGACCGTAATGATATGCCGGTCCAGATTCTCATTGATATAGTTAATCATACTTGCCAGGGTTGTGGTTTTACCGCTGCCTGTCGGACCGGTCACCAGAAACAAACCGCGAGGACGACGGCACAGGGCCGAGACAATTCGCGGCAAACCGATCTTTTCAAAACTTAATAATTCCGAAGGAATCAAACGCAGGACCATAGAAATATTGCCTTTTTGACGGAATACCGAGGTACGAAATCGGCCTGCATCACCAAAAGCAAAACCGAAGTCGGTTCCCCCGACTTCCTGCAGTTCCTGCTGATTTTTTTCCGGGGTGATGCTTTTCATTAACGAAACGGTATCATCCGGCTCAAGGACCTTGGTATCAAGAGAGCGAAGGCGCCCACTGATGCGTAGTACAGGAGGCCGATCGACCACAAGATGAATGTCGGAACCACCCATTTTAATACATGCTTCAAGCAACCGATCAATATGAAGCCTGGATTCTTTTGCCATGAAAACGGTATCCTATACAACTTCTGACTACTCTTGATTTTCTACATCATCCACAACAACACCTTCGGCCTGCGTGACCTTGGCAACCTCTTCCGGAGTACTGATTCCCTTAAAGACCTTGATTCTTCCATCCTGGAGCAGTGTTTTCATCCCGCTGGCAACCGCAGCCCGCCTTAATTCGCCGGCTGGTGCTCGCTGGAAGGCCAGTTCACGCATTTCATTGTTCATTTCGAGCATTTCAAAAATGGCGATTCGACCTCGAAAACCCGTTCCCTGACATCGAGAACAGCCGGCGCCTTTATAAACCGGATGCTTTTTCAATTCCTCCGGGGAAATTTTCAACAGACGCAAATAATGGGGATCGGGATTCTCGTTGACTGTTTTACATTCGGAACAGATAACGCGCAAGAGCCGCTGGGCCATAATGGCCTGAATGGAACTGGCAACCAGGAAGGGCTTAACACCCATATCAATCAAACGAGTGATGGCGCTGGGGGCGTCATTGGTATGCAGGGTGCTGAACACCAAATGGCCAGTCAGGGCGGCCTGAATCGCAATATCGGCCACGATGCCATCTCGAATTTCACCGATCAGGATGATGTTAGGAGCCTGACGCAACATCGACCGGAGGATCTTTTCAAATGTCAGTTCAATCTCGGTTCTTACCTGGCACTGATTAATGCCGGCGATATTATACTCAACCGGGTCTTCGGCGGTAATGATCTTCTTGTCGGGCCGGTTCAATTCCTGCAGGGCCGAATACAACGTCGTCGTTTTACCACTACCAGTGGGTCCCGTTACGAGGAAGATACCGTTGGGCCGTTTGATAATCTGAACAAAACGTTCATAATCTTCCGGCTCGAAACCGATAGCCTGAATACCGATATTTACGGATTCGGGTCGCAGAATACGAAGCACGGTACTCTCGCCATGATAGGCCGGCAAAGCCGAAACACGGAAGTCGATATCCTGTCCGTCGATGGCTCGCTTGATACGTCCATCCTGCGGCAATCTTCGCTCTCCGATATCCATGCCGGATAGTATCTTGAGACGAGCCAGCAACGGCGCCTGCATGCTTTTGGGGATATTGTCCCTTTCTACGCAGACACCATCGATACGATAACGCACACGAACCCGATCAGACATCGGTTCTACATGTATATCACTGGCTCTCAGTCGAACCGCTTCGTCAATAATCAGGTTTACCAGTCGAATGATGGGACCTTCATCATCATCCTCGGCTTCAGCGGCACGTCGAATCTCAGCCTCAATCGTATGCCCCTGGGCTGCCAGTTCCGCTGCTGTGGCATCGATACTGCTTCGCACCTCATCCATCGTATGGAGGATATGCGTCCGAATCTTGGATGGAGACGCCAGGACGCACTCGATTTCCGTATTGAGCCGGAACTGGAGCATGTCCAAAAGGTCCAGGTCAAGTGGATCGCTGATAATGACCTTGAGTCTGCCGTTTTCGCGTCCCAGCGGAAGAACGAAATGTTTTTTAACTAGCTCGTCGGGAATCAGCTTCAATGTGCTCTGGCTGAACTCTACATCATCCAGATTCACATACTGATACCCAAACTGTTTAGCGAGAGCCTGCATCACCTGGTCTTCGGTAAGCATGCCCAGCATGACCAGCATTTCACCGAGACGTTTGTTCTCTGCTTTGGCCTTTTTGAGCGCTTTGATCAGACCCGGCTTGTCAACCAGTTTCTGACTGTAAAGAATTTCGCCTAAATGCCTGCGTTTCTTTGCCATGGTTCCTTTGCAATAACCAAACTAAACGTGGAGCCCGCCCGTAAACCTGTATTATACAATATCTGTCGATGCCGGTCAATTCCGTAGAAGGCCCCGAATATGATTTAATGTAGTCAAGGCCGCCCGGAGGCGAATATCAGGTCGTGTATGAGAAAAAACATGCCGGAAACCCCTGCTTCCGGCGACCGAGGCCACACCAATATATACCAATCCTACCGGCTTTTGTTCTGTCCCCCCTTCCGGACCCGCGATTCCGGTGGTGCTGACGGCAATATCAGCCCTACCCCGTTTACGGGCGTTTTCGGCCATGGCAATAGCGACCTGCTCACTTACTGCCCCATGGGCCTCGAAAAGCTCCTTATCAACCGATAAATCACGGATTTTAGCCTCATTACCGTACGTGATCCAGCCTCCTTTGAAATATCGACTGGAACCTGGAACATCTGTCAGGAGCTTTCCTATCAAGCCTCCCGTACATGATTCGGCGGTTACAAGGGTCTTCTTTTGTCGGATTAATTTCTGCCCAATCACCTCGGCAAGGCTCTGACCGTCGAAACCATAGACCAATTCGCCCAGAATATCACAGAGCTTTGTTCGATCCCGCTCAATCATCTCTTCGGCCTGTCTATGATCGGAGGCGGTTGCAACAACGTGAAGCGTAATCGCCCCGCTGCCGCAGGTACAGTTGATCAAGGGATTTCGCCCCCGTTTCATGAGGTCTCCCAGCATTTGGGCGATATTGGACTCCCCTGTACCGAAACAATGCAGTTTACGGCTGATGACGACCTGTCCGGTTCCTACAGTTTGCAGCCTTGGCCCAACGGAGAGATCGAACATCTGCTTCATTTCCGACGGGACACCTGGTAAACACATTAAAAGTTTACCATCCTTCTCTGCAAAGATTCCCGGCGCTGTCCCAATCGTATTGTCCAGAGCCAGTGTTCCGACGGGCAATTGTGCCTGAATGCGGTTGGCCGCGACCATCACACGATCCCGCATGCGGAAAAAGGCCTCAATTGTTTCGAGTAAATCAATCCTCAGTTCCAGTTCTACGCCAAGAAATCGGGTCAGGGCATGCCGTGTAAGATCGTCATCGGTCGGTCCCAATCCGCCGGTGATTAAAATTATGTCCGCACGAGCTTCGGCCTGAGACAGGGCCGCAATTATTTCTTCCACATCATCCGGCATAGTATAGCAGGCAACCGTAGGAATCCCCATCTCCGCAAGTCGACCCGTCAGCCAGGCGGTATTGGTATCCACCGTCTGGCCGTTAAGCAATTCATTGCCGATACTGACGATACATGCTCTGGTCACTTAAGTCCTCAAGAACAATCGTTTGTTTCAACAACATGTCCATGCAAGCGCGGGCACGGCAACCTGAGATACGCTGTTTACAGGTGAATCATGGCCTTGACAACTCCGTCGGCATAGGATGCGACCAGATCGAAGGCTTCTTTGCTTTGAGCAAAGGGAAAGTGATGGGTTACCATGAAATCCACATCGGCTTTACCCGAAGCAACCAGATCGATTGCTTTTTGCGGACACTCATTCTGACGACGAACATTAATCACTGTGATCTCTTTTCGCCGAAGCTGGTCAATCTGGAATGAGATGCGGTCTTCGCGAGGAATTCCGATCAGCATCAGTTTTCCACCCGGTTTGAGAAGCTCAAGGGCCTGATCGAGGGCCTCCTGCTGCCCGCAACACTCGTATACCACATCCATTCCGCTCGGCTGCTGTTTTCCGATGGCGGTGACGATATCTTCATTGTCCGGATTCCCAGCCCATGACGCATGGGCTTTGCACGCGACTTCGACGCGGGCGTCGATCTTGTCGGTTATGAACAAAGACCTCACATCTCGGGCTCCCGCGGCCGCCAGACAGCTTAATCCGATCGGCCCGGCACCCAGGATAGTCGCCGATTGCCCTGATTGAATCCCGGACTGCCGGACAGCATAGACACCGATAGCAAACGGCTCACACATCACAGCCTGCTGAGGCGTAAGTTTACCCTGCGTGGGAAAACAACATTCCTGGGGCATGACCAGATACTCGCACAGGCAGCCTTCCAACTGGCCGGGACAGCCGAGGAATTTAAGCTTCCGGCAGGTATTTTCCCGTCCGGCCAGGCATTGGTCGCATTCATGGCAAACCACGGCCGGTTCGACAACGACCTGATCTCCAGGGATGACACGAGTAACGGAGGAACCGACTTCGATTACTGTTGCCGCACATTCGTGGCCGACACGAAAAGGGTAGGAAACTACCTGTGAGCCGATACGTCCGGTTTCGTAATAATGGACATCACTGCCGCAGACGCCGACCATATCAATCCTGAGAAGAACATCCGTATCCTTCTTAATCACCGGCATATCAATCTCCACCGGTTCCATTTGACGGATGCCTGTCAACACTTGCGCTTTCATTGCATCACTCCAAGGATTTATAATCTATATCAAGTCCCTATCATAAACGCCGATGATGAATTTCCATAGGATTTATTTGGGATGTCTTCACAGAATTATCACACATTCACCTAATTCTGTAAAGGTTTTAAAGATTGCACGTTAATTCAACTTGTAAGGTTTGAAAGAGAAGAGTAAGCTATATAGCCAAGAGGAAAACCTTCAACAATCCTTTATCGAAACACGATTGGACCGTACTTATCTTTATTGTAAGCGCAACCTCTCTGTAGCCATGCCAAGTCTACATTACCTGCACATAACTCATCCGAATCATAGGCGTAAAGGGTTCTATCCGCAAAAAACTCAACTGTTCGTTCATCTCTCCATTTTCTTTTTTCGGAATGACCATCTGCAAATCCAAATGTGGAGGAATCGTTATGAAATAATGCCAGAGGATCGTGAAAATCCCCCTCCCAGGGCTCAAAGTCCCAAGAGTTATGATTATAGTTAAAATTGCCTATGAAATCATATGTCTCCTCAACGAAAACATATTTGCTGGATGGAATACTTATTTCCGTATACTTTGTAATATCATTCGTGGGGTTATATACTGCTAAACCACGATGAATGGAAAAGCTACGGTATCGGTTTCTCGGGGAGGACTGAACATATTGCTTATCTGCCGGACAATGATAAAGATCTACACTTTCATTATACGCCCATAAAGAACCTCGCTCACATCCGCGATAACGGTCCTGGATAGTTGGGAGATCACTGTCACGTGTACCGACATAATTCAAATTTATATCCACTGGAGGCCAAACCCAAATAGGAGGATAACTCGGATCACCACCGGGAAGGCTGTCATACATAGCCTCGGGGATAATTCTTCCTCCAGGAATACCTGAATCATTTTCTTCAACGTAAAGGAGATAGCTCCGCATTAAACCTTTTTGATTCGACAGACAAGCCGCCGATGTAGCATATTTCTTAGCAGCATTTAAAGCAGGAATGACAATAGCCAACAGAATGCCGATGATAGCAATAACAACCAGCAGTTCGATGAGCGTGAACGCTCGCAGTCTACTTCGATTGTACATACAACACCTCCCATATTAAACGAATCAGCACTGTTCCTTAGTATATCGTTTTTTCGGCGAAAAACAAGGGTTTCCTGCTCTAAAAATGAATTTTTCCAAATATCGCGAATCGTTTTCTTTGTTTTACGACACCACATACCCGCACGTACCGTTCCATTTTTCTATAAATCAAAGAATATCATAGTCTTATGAACAAAAAGGGCAGGTAAGTTCAATTAAAATAATTGAATGGGACTCTACGATGTTTTATTAACGATTTCTTTTTGTGAAAAAACAAGCTACCGTGTCTTTCCATATATTTCGTCATTTAGACGTTAAACCGGAAGCTTATAACGTCACCATCCTGGACAATGTAGGATTTGCCTTCGAGCCGATATTTCCCGGCCGCTTTGCACTCCTTTTCTCCGCCAAGAGCCCGCATGTCTTCATAGGCGATGGTTTCCGCGCGGATAAAGCCGCGTTTGATGTCGCTATGGACCTTGCCGGCGGCATCGTGGGCTATAGTGCCTTTACGGATAGGCCAGGCGCGAACTTCATCCTTACCGACCGTCAGAAAGCTGATCAAACCAAGGGTGGCATAGCAGCTTCTTACAAACTGGTTGGCGGCCGGGGCGGTCAGGCCATAGTCGGACATGAACTCAATCCGGCTGGCAGGATCCAATTGCGAAAGCTCCTTTTCCAACTCGGAGCAGAGGGTGATAACCTGAATATCCGAACCAATTTTTCCAGAAAGATCGATCATAGAATCGAGAGCATCTTCGGCCACATTGACAACGATCATCATAGGCTTAAGCGTCAGAAAACCCAACGATTTGATCATCGCAGCCTCGTCCTCGGTTTCGATGGCGCTGCTGATAGATTGTTCGGATTCCAAGGCCTCCTGAAGGCGTTTCTGGAGGGCCAGTTCCGCCTTATCCTGGGCATGGGTTTTTGTGGGTTTATGGATCTGGGCTTCGAGGCGTTCGACACGGGTGGTCACCAGTTCCAAGTCGGCCAGTAGCATCTCTGTTTTCAATTCGGAAAGCTCCGCAGCGGGATTGTCTTTTGAAAAGGCATTGACGACGATGACAAACATATCGACCGTGCGGAACTGATTGAACAGGCGCCGGGCCGCGGCACGACCGTGCTCATCGGAAAAGGAGAAGCCCGGCACATCGAGACAGTCGACCGTGGCATGAACGGTCTTCTTCGGCTGGTACAGCTCGGTGAGCCAGTCCAGACGCTCATCGGGAACGGGAACTATGACTTCTTCGATATGCATGGATGCCGGACCGCCGACTTCCCGTCCGGAAACAGCGCTGACCAGGGTGCTCTTGCCCGACTGCATCATTCCAATTACGGCAACTTTCAATGGATTCTCCTGTTATCGATCATAGACTGTGCCGCCAAAAGCATCATAGGCCACCACGGCGGGAAAATCTTTTAAATATAATCTGCGAATGGCTTCCGCACCCAGATCTTCATAGGCGACGATCTCGGCGTCGATGATATGTTTGCTGAGCAGGGCGCCGGCTCCACCGAGGGTGGCAAAGTGGACGGCCTTGTATTGCTGAAGTGCCTTGCGTACTGGTTCGCCGCGGTAGCCCTTGCCGATCATGCCTTTGAGCCCAGCACGGATCAATATGGGGCTGAAGGCATCCATGCGGGACGAGGTCGTCGGGCCGGCCGAGCCTATGCATCGACCCGGCGCAGCAGGCGTGGGGCCGACAAAATAAATCACCTGGCCGGATAGATCGACAGGAAGTTCCTGACCGGTCTCGATCAGCGCACAGAGACGCTTGTGGGCCTGATCACGGGCCGTATAGAAAATCCCGTTGATCCGGACCTGGTCACCGGCACGAAGCGTGTCGATCTGCCCATCGGTCAACGGTGTTTCAATCTGGATTTCTTTACTCATAAAACCTCTTTTCAACAGGCAGGCATGATACGCCCCTACAGGGAAACTGTCAAAACCTATCTGGGGCAAGTATTATCTCGTACCTAATGTAAAGGCCACAAAACGCCGAAACTAAAGGGATCAATCCATTTATTTAAGGAATACCGGATATGAAACGATTTCATTGCATACTGCAAGGCCTTTTACTGACCGTACTCCCGTTGATGTGTATATCCTGCGGTTCACAGCAAAACCTGTATGATCTTACGCGATTTGAGCAGGTTCCTGCGCAGGAATATTTTGCCAAGTATCTCAACGGCCAGCGGATCGGCTATGCCACGCGATCACAGATCCAGAAGGACGATTTGATCCTTACGACCGAGGTGTCCAACGACTCGTTCACGCTGCTGGGGCGGCCGATCTCCTGGCGAAACGGCGAGATGATCCTGGAAACCGTCGACGGGACATTGGTGGCCTATGACGGTGTAATGTCCCACGAGGGAACGGAGCTTTGGTTCCTGCCTGTGCGGCACCAGGAGCGTAAGATCGTCCGACAAGAGGAGGATGGAAGCTATACGTTTGTCGCTGTCGTCAATGGGCAACAGTATGCCCGCGGTTTCAAGTGGCCCGAAGATGCACTGAGCCCGCCGGCATTTCGGCGACTGCAAAAGGAGAAAGGATTGGCACCCGGCACAGAGTATTCGGTCAAGGTCTACAGCATCGACCGTTTTACGGCGGATGAATATTCGATTCGAGTTGTTGGCCCCGCAGAGATTGCCCTGCCGGATGGAACTATTAAGGCTCATGAAATTGCCGGTGTGGTCAATGCGAAAGAAGGAACGTTCGCTTTCACCGAATATGTTGATGATCAGTTTAACACCCTTAAGGAGTTGTCCTCTGTCGGCGGTCTGGAAATGAGTCGACTGGCATGCAGTCCCAGCTTTGCGAAGGCTCCGGTGGGTGAAGTACACCTGGAAACAGTCGTTGCTGTCACCAGCCCCGTGCCCATTGAAGATATACAAGGCGACAGCATTGTCTATCGAATCGAACCGCGCAAAGGCTTTTCGCCGGTGTTTCCTTCGACCGATTATCAAACCATCGAATCGCAAACAGACGGATCATTTTTAGTGCGGGTGCATACGTTCAAAGATCCAAGCGGTATTCAGCGGCCTTATACGGGAAATGATGAAGCTGTCCTTAGGGCCATGGAACCGACTGATCTGATTCAATGTGACGATCCTATGATCGTTAAGCTGGCCCAGCAGGCGACAGGAAATACAACCGATGCAGCTAAAGCGGCCCGTAAGATCGAATCGTTCGTGCACGGGTATATCAGCCCGGATGTACATGTCGTAGACTCGACGATGTTTCCCTCAGCGCTGGAGGTGGCGCACGAGCGAAAGGGCGTATGTCGGCATTATGCGGTATTGACGGCGGCGCTGTGCAGGGCGGCGGGAATCCCCGCGCAGGTCGTGGTCGGATATGTGTATGTGGGTGACTATGCGCGTCTGCGGAATGCATTCGTTGGACATGCATGGACACAGGCGTATATCGGTGGTAAGTGGATCGCACTGGATTCCACCCGTCCCACATTGTTCGGAATGCTCAAAACACATACTATTGGCCATATCGCCACGCACATCAACAATGGAAACAAGGCCGAGATAAGTGATCTGATGGATACGCTGGCAACGTTTCAGATCACCACTGTCCAGCAGTAAGAATCAAAACTATTCCTGCAACAGTTCGATAAGTTTAGGCTGGAGCAATCGGATGGCGTTGCCGCGGTGACTGATAGCATTTTTCTCACCATGGGTCAACTGAGCAACGGTTTTATTGCGGGCCGGGACGAAGAAGATCGGATCGTAGCCGAAACCGTTTTCCCCCTGTGGTTGATGGGTGATCTGCCCCTCAAACAGGCCTTCCGTCTCCAATAGGATATGATCTGGATCGGCCAGGCAAAGCCGACAGACAAATCGCGCCGACCGCTGCCCATCCGGAATATCCTTCATCAGATCGAGAACCTTTTCACAATTCAGATGGTCCACAGTTTTCCGATCCTTGCCGCTTGCGGCCTCGCCACAGAAACGGGCCGAGTGAATTCCCGGCGCCCCATCCAGTGCATCGATGACCAGACCGGAATCGTCGGCCAGTGTCCAGAGGCCGGTCTGGGCGGCATAGCCGAGGGCTTTTTTGCGGGCATTTTCGGTAAATGTGTCTCCGTCCTCAATCACCTCGGTAACAGCAGGAAAGTCAGCCAGGCTGAGCCAGTCAACATCAACATCCAGCATAGACGACAATTCACGCAGCTTGCCCTGATTGGTCGTAGCGACGAGAATTCGCGGTTTCATCCTGAAGTCCCGGTTCTAGCTGAGCAGCTTTTTCAATAGAGCCCGCTGGAAATGGAGACGGTTCTCTGCCTGGTCGAAAATAATCGAACAGTCGGACTCGGCTACTTCGTCGGTAATCTCCATCTCGCGATAGGCCGGAAGACAGTGCATCACCTTGACATGCTTTGGAGCCTTGCTCAGCAGATCAGCGTTGACCTGATAGCCCTGGAAATCTCGGATGCGCTGCTGTTTCTCGGTTTCCTGCCCCATGCTGACCCATGTGTCGGTATAGATGACATCGGCATCGACAACAGCCTTGGCCGGATCATTGATCTGCTCGGCCGTTCCAGGCGTGCTCTCATTGGCCGCGGCAATGGCTGTATCGTCCAGTTCGTATCCTTCCGGTGAAGCGACAACAAACTTAAGTCCCAGCTTGCCGCAGGCAAATGCCAGAGACCGGGCCACATTATTGCCGTCACCGATATAGGCCAGCTTGAGACCTTCCAGCTTTCCGAAATGCTCCCGGATCGTAAGCATGTCAGCCATCGCCTGACACGGGTGCGACCAGTCGCTGAGGGCGTTGATCACAGGGACCGTCGCATACTGTGTAAATTCCACAATGGTTTCATGAGAAAAAGTCCGGGCCATGATGCCATCGATATACCGGCTCAGCACCCGGGCCATATCCCGGGCCGGCTCCCGCTGCCCGATGATACCGATGTCGTCAGGCTTGAGGTACATACCGTATCCGCCCAGATCGAACATGGCGACTTCAAAGCTGATGCGGGTCCGCAGGGAAGTTTTTTCAAACAGCATCGCCAGCACCTTGCCGGAAAGGCACAGGTCCCGTTTACCGGACTTGTAGAGTTTTTTTAAATCCGCACTGAGGATCAGCAGTTCATTCAGCTCATCCACATTGCAATCGTTAATGCAAAGAAAATGTCTCATCCTTCTCTCGCTTCGCTTAATACGCCGTCGAGGATTTCGACAGCCTGATCAATCTGGTCTCTCGTCACCGTCATCGAGGGCATGATCCGCAGAACGTTGCCCTGCGTACAATTGATCCGCAGTCCCTTTTCCAGACAGCGGTTGACAATATCGGAACCGGCTTCGGTAAGCTGGATACCGATCATCAGGCCTTTACCGCGAACGTGATCGATATTACTGTGTTTGTCTTTTAAGGCTTCCAGCTTCTGTCGGGCATAGGCGCCGGTCTGCTCGGCATTGGTGAGCAGATTTTCCTGATCGATAGCTTCAATGACAGCAATCGCAGCGGCACAGGCCAGTGGATTGCCCCCAAAGGTGGAGGCATGTGTGCCGGGAACAAGTGAGGCGGCGATCTCAGATCTGGCCATCATGGCGCCGATGGCGACACCGCCACCCAGAGCCTTGGCCAGCGTGATGATATCCGGCTCGATATCGTAATGCTGGTAGCCAAACCATTTTCCAGTTCGGCCCATACCGGTCTGGACCTCATCGAGAATCATAAGCGCTCCATGCTCATCACACAATTCACGAATTGTTGCCAGATACTCCGGGGTGGCCTCGTTGATGCCGCCCTCTCCCTGGATGGGCTCGACCATGATCGCGGCGACTTCATCGCTGAAAGCACCCTGCAGAGCCTCGATATCATTGAACGGGACATATTCGAAGCCTGGTAACATAGGCAAAAATCCCTCGTGGTACTTCGGCTGTGCGGTGGCCGTAACCGTAGCGAACGTCCGGCCATGGAAGCTTCGCTCGGCGGTGATAAACTTGTATTTTTCCTTCGGCGTATGTTTGCGGGACAGTTTCAGCGCTGCCTCGTTGGCTTCGGCACCGCTGTTGCAGAAGAAACATTTACCGCCAAAAGCACGCTCAGACAGCATCTTGGCCAAGACCCCTTGCTGCACTGTATAGAAGGTATTATCCATATGCAGAAGTTCTCCGGCCTGGTGGCGGATCGCCTCAACGACTTTCGGATGGCAGTGACCAATTCCACTGACTGCCCAGCCGGGAAACATATCCAGAATCTCATTGCCCTCGGCATCCCAGAGGCGGTTGTCCTGCCCTTTGACGATGACCCGGGGCAATCGTCCGTAGTTGCCGATCACATACTTATCGAACATTGCGATGACTTCAGCGGTGTTCATAGTAAAGCCTTCCTAAAGCAATCTCTACAGGTACCGCACCAGGGAATGGTGCAAAACAAAGTAAAGTAATATCACAGTAAGCCGCTGTCAAGGGAAAACCATAGTTGGCCAATCCGAAATCCGTATACTTTCAGAGGCACAACTTCTTACAATTCAACCGTGGGGACCAGGGTGTGTGCGGTCAGTTGGAGACCTGTCTGGATTTCGGTCTTTTCGGGATTGTAGATAAACATCCGCCAGTATTCACGGTCGGCTTTATAGGGATCCACCTGCTCGGGGGACGTTCCTTCCGGTAGAATACCGAACCGAACCATTTCACGAATATATTGACGATTGACCTGGAAATTCGGAGTTCCGAACCGGTGAGCCTTGAGCCATTCGGTCTGCCAGTTTTGTACAGCCAGAGCCAGGGTCTGGTAATCAGGATCATCGGTCGATTGGAACACATCCGGGCAGGCGCCCCATCCGCCGGCGTCCTTCTTCAACGGGGCCATCAGGACAGCCGATTTCTCAGGACGGGTAGCGTTGAGCAGTACGTTGTAGTTGTAATAACGCATGGGATCATCTTCAAGGACCATTCGTTCATAGGCTCCGGTGGGCCGTTTAAAATGAGGCCGCCGCGCATCGCGATCGTAGCCCTCCCCAAACCGATTTTTCGGTCCTTTGCCGTTGGGATTGTGACAGCCGTAGCAGCGTTTCTGAAGGATTCCACTCCCGCCGGCAAATGCATCCAGCCGAACATTCTGCTGTGCGGCATTTCTCAGACCTCCGTAAGTTCCGCAGAAGGGTGCTGCCGCCTCGGTCCATGCCCAGACCTTGAGCCAGTCGGCATGATCAGCCTTGACACCATAATGCCCTCCTTCCAGCTTTCGAAGCAGCGGCGAAGCACTGGAGCCCAATGAACGAGCAGGCTGATTACCATGGCCATTTTGGCCGTCCGCGACCTGATTCCACATCACCAAGGAGAAATAACTGATCGACCAGTGACATCCCATGTCTCCTTCCAGAGCAATCCGGCCTTCGCGTCTGGAAGTATTGTGGCATTCTACACAGTATTTGTCGAGGACCGGTTGGATATCTCGGATGAAATCCGGCACCTCGGGTACTCCTGCGATGGGATCGATCCGGGAAGGCGGTCGCTGCATCGCCATGATACGGCTGGTGTCGCCCTTGTTGGTCCGGGATTGCTGACGAGTTTCATGGCAACCCAGACAGGTCATCGTCTCACCGGGCATGACACAGGTGAAGCTTTGCATCCGTTTGACAGACAAGTCATTCTCATCCAGAGCGACATAAAAGACCGGACGATTGGCCGGCAGTTCAAAATGAGCGGAACCATCGGGATCTACGGGCACAGTGCCGAGGATGCGTTCGAGATTGAACGAACCAAGCCAACTGAGTGTGTCCTGACCACCGGAAAAGTTTACAGCCTTGGGAAGGGTCTCCAGGATCAGCAGTTTTTTGATGTCACCGCGTTTGACCCCTTCCATGTTGCGGCTGTTATAGACATCAACCAGAATATGGATGCCTGTAGGACGGCCGGGATTAGTGCGGTCAACTACAATTCTTTCGCGCGGACGTTTAAGAACAGGACGCGGGGCCTGGGTAATCCAATTGTGTTTGTTGTCCTGGATTTCATAGAGAATACGCACACCGTACTTATCGCCCTGCCTTTCAACACTGAGGATTCTCGACTTGTACATATCCGCTGCAAGTATCGTATCCGCGCTGAGCGGCCATGGATCGGCAAGAGTGGGTTTGCCGTTGAAATTAAATTCGATCTGCTTCACGCCCTGCGGCGCATCGGGACCGAACCGGCTGGAGAAGAAGGCGATCTGGCCATAGTGGTCGCGTATGCCGTGTCCGGGTGAGAAGATGCCCATAACGCGGTCGTCGCCGGGAATGCCGCGGCAATCCAGAAAGACACCCCACGGATTTTCATTTCCATAATAGATGATCTGGTTGCTGCCGTCGGGATTCATCGTCCAGAGATGGTGAAACTCGACCTGGGATCGATCGATGTATTCCCACCGCATATAGAGAATCTGGCCGTTGGGCAGGACGGCAGGTGTGTTGTCGTGCTCGATATTGCAGGACAGTGCCCGAATATTTTGACCGTTGGCGTCACAACGATGAATCGTACCTACCTGTGTCATCCAGCAACCGACCCACCGCCGGGCACGAGTTGAGACAAAAACGATATCCCCATCTGGAAGATACTCAGGTTCATAATCATCGAAAGGACCGGACGTGATCTGCCGCAGGTCATCTCCATTGGTATCCATCTCATACAGATGATAATAGGGAGATCCCTCCTTTCGCCAGGCAAAGAGAATTTTGTCCGCATCATAATGCACTTTCGGGTCACGGATACAGCCGTTTTCGGTTTCTAGAAGAACTGTAATCTGACGGGTTTTGAGGTTCAATTTGCACAGTTGTGCACCGGTGGTATAAGCGGGATTGTTCTCATCATCGCAAAAATAGGCAATATTGGCATACCAGTGGGGATCTTCATAGCTTCCCCGCTGGACAAAAATGATCTCCTCACACGCATCGAAATCGACGGGCAGATTTTTCAGGGCGTCAGGGATAACGCCGCGGTTGATTGTTTCGAGCGAGGGTAATGCTGCCACAGCTATAACCGCTGCCTGCAGCATGAGGTCCAGAACCACAATATCGCGTCGTATCATCTCTACCTCCCGAAGCAGGAAAATCAATTTGCGATCAATATATCATAGTATCGGATACTGACCTACAAATCAAGCTTTCAGGAGAAACCCTGCGGTGTAGGATAAAAGTGATTATTGTACTGCTCGCTCTACTTGACAATCTGCGTACCGATGCCCTTATCTGTGTAGATCTCCAGCAGGAGCGAATGCTCGATCCGCCCGTCAATGATATGGGCTTTCTTGACACCACCATCGAGGGCTGTCAGGCACGCTTCGACCTTGGGCATCATGCCTTCAGTGATGATCCCATCCTTGATCATTTGCGTAATCTGTTCTTCGTTTACACTTGAAATCCAGCTATCCGGATTGTCTCGATCCATGCGGATACCATGCGTGTCACTGAGCAGGACGAGTTTTTCGGCCTGGACAGAAGCAGCCACTTGCCCGGCGGCGGTGTCGGCATTGACATTGAGTTTGCCGCCGCCCTTGGAACAGGCGACCGGCGCCACCACCGGAATCACACCGGCATCACATAATGTCTTGAGAAGCTCGCCATTGACGCTACTGACCCGGCCAACCAGACCCAGATCGATCTTTCCACCTCGCTCATTGGTCATCTGCATCGGTTTGGCAAAAAGCACACAACTGCCCAGTGAGTGCAATCCCATGGCCGGACAGCCCAGATTCCGAAGTGTTTCACAGATCGGGGTATTGACGGTATTGACCAAGGTATGTTCGGCGATCGTCAGGGTTCGGGCATCGGTATACCGCCTTCCCTGTACCCAAACCGGCTCCAGCCCCGCCTCGTTCATGGCACGAGTAATCGCTTTACCGCCGCCATGGACCAGGATCGGCTGCATCCCAACAGTAGTCATGAAAACCACATCGACCAGTAGTTTTTTCTGCAGGTCCTCATCGTCGAGAATACTGCCGCCCAGCTTGACGACCACAATCCGACCCCGGAAACGACGGATATATTCCATCGCTTCGACCAGGGCCTTGGCTTTTTGTATGGCTGCTTCCATCGCAATTTTCCTACAAACAAAAAGCCAACGGAGGGAATCGAACCCTCAACCGCTGGTTTACAAAACCAGTGCTCTACCGTTGAGCTACGTTGGCGTATGCAACGCTGCCGCTGTCATGGCACGAATCTTTGCCGAGAGAACCCGATCTGGGATTTTCCCGGCAAACGAATAGTGTATCCGGGGGAAAAAGGGTCTGCAAGCGAAAAACACCGATGGCCCCCTCGTTATTCGGATTTGTCCACTACGCTGTTTTATGCTTTACAGAAGGCCTTTTGCATCGTATATATGATCGGCCTGAAAATGGCAGGATATAACCATGGAAAAGATCAAGATTTACGACACGTCTCTGCGGGACGGGATGCAGGCCGAGGGGATCAGCTATTCGCTGGCCGACAAGCTGCTCATCGCCCGGCGTCTGGATGCGTTTGGCCTCGATTACATCGAAGGAGGATATGCCGCAGCTAACTCGAAAGAAATGAATTTTTTTCAGGAACTGAAGGACGGTCTGACCCACGCCCGGTTGGCGGCTTTTGGCAGTACGCGTCGTGCGGATAAAACAGTCGAGGAGGATCCGTCACTGCAGGCCATTCTGGCAACGCGAGCCTGGGTGGCAACCATTGTAGGCAAGACCTGGGACTTGCACGTGACCGAGGTGCTGCGATGCTCATTGGAAGAGAACATCGCCATTTGTCATGAGTCCGTCAAGTATCTTAAGAGCAAGGGACTGGAAGTTATCTTTGATGCCGAGCATTTTTTCGACGGTTACAAACATAATCCGGAATATGCCATAAAGGTATTGAGTGCTGCGGCCGAGGCGGGAGCAGACGTGCTGGCATTGTGTGAGACCAACGGGGGCTGTCTGCCGCATGAGGTGTATGATATTACCGAGGCTGTGGTACAAGAGTTTTCGGGCGTGACAGTCGGCATTCATTGCCATAACGACACTGATTGTGCGGTCGCCAATTCGCTGGCGGCGGTACGGGCCGGCGCGCGGCATGTACAGGGTACGATCAATGGACTTGGCGAGCGAACGGGTAATGCTAACTTATGCTCGATTATTGCGAATCTATCGTTGAAAATGGGTTTTGAGACTGTGGGATCGGGCAAGATCGCCTCCCTGACCGAACTTTCGCATTTCATTTTCGAAGTCGCCAACCTGAGCCCGGTAATGAACATGCCGTTTGTCGGGGAAAGTGCTTTTGCGCATAAAGCGGGACTGCATGTCAACGCCCTTCGCAAGAACAAGGCGACCTACGAGCACCTCGATCCGCGATTGGTAGGCAATGAGCGGCGGTTTCTCCTGAGTGAACTGAGCGGGGCTTCGAACATTCTGGCCAAACTGGAAAAAGACCGCCTTGCCGAGGACAAAGACCTGGCCAGGCAATTACTTCATACCATACAGGACATGGAGAATGAGGGGTATCAGTTCGAAGCGGCCGAGGCCAGTTTCGATCTGCTCATCAAAAAAGCCCTCGGCACCTACAAGTCTGCTTTCGAACTGCTCAAGTATCATGTCAATGTGGAAATGAACAAGGCCGGTGAGATTGTGACCGAGGCGACGATCAAACTGCGGGTGGACGACATGATCGAACATGTAGTCGCCGAGGGGGACGGCCCGGTCAACGCCCTGGATAACGCCCTGCGTAAGTCGCTGCTGCGGTTTTATCCCGGTCTGGGCGATATGCACCTGGTCGATTACAAGGTGCGTGTGGTCAATGCCCAGGCCGCTACGGCCGCCCGTGTTCGCGTCATTATCGAGTCACGCGACCACGATGCCGTCTGGGGCACAGTCGGCGTATCGGAAAATATCATCGAGGCAAGCTGGAAAGCGCTGGTCGATTCGGTCGAGTACAAGCTTCTTAAAGACGCAAAAAAACACATTAACTGATTTCCCGACACGACAAGCCCCCCGGACAGGAAAATTTTCCATCGGCGGTTCAATCCGTCGCGACCAGGTTTACCTTGCCGAGTTTAACGCCTTTGAGGCTGACGATCCGGTCGCCAAGCCGGGTAATTTCTCCGACGCTTCCCTGCAGGAGCACTACTTCCAGGCAATTATGATGATCGATATGCACATGCATCGAAGAAATGGTGTGCAGATGATGGTCGTGCTGCAATTCAATCAGCCTCTGGGCAAGCCGGGACTGGTGATGGTCATATACCATCAGGACTGCTGCAATGGCCCGCGTGTTCGGATCGGCGAGTTTTTCGTCGGTCAGGCGGTTTCGGATCAGATCCCGAATCGCCTCGGAGCGGTTGGTATACCCCTGCCGTTCAATCAGTTTGTCAAATTGCTCTAAAAGCGTCCCTTCCAGCGAGACGCCGATACGCTGCAACTGTTCCATACGGACCTCCCTTACATCCGGAGGGTATTGTACCGTATTTCCGCCGAAGGGAAAGGTCGGAGACTTTTTTTCTGCCATGCAAAAAAACAGGGCCGAAAGATGACTCTCCCGGCCCCGTCGATAAAACCACTATTACCATTTCGCTGTCAATTACGGTCCCGCCGTAGCTTCCACACTGGGGGCACTCATATTTTGACTCGGCGATGAATCGCGATAGATCACAACATAGGTGTTGTGTGTAAATGCACCGCCTGATCTGACCATATATTCCCACGGCTCCATCAGCGGCAGGGTGCCGAACACATCATCCGGGGCCTGGTACTGCTGGGTCTGCCAGCCGCTGCTCTTGCTGACACCGTCTGTTACGATAAATCGGTACTCGACGGGCAAGGAGGCGTCCTGTGCCTGGACAGCCCGCATGTAATCGTACGACTGGCCGTCCAATCCGGGAACCCGTGTCGGTTGCTGATCCCATTCGGCCGGATCCGGCGTAGGCGGATCGAATTCAGACAGCATCGGCGTGCCGGGCACCCGCGGGCTTATGGCCCAATTATCAAGTTGATCATAAACTTTGAAGGCATAGTAGTATGTCGTACCTGTCGTCAGGCCCGTATCGGTAAACTCGTTACTGGATTGTTGCGGGAAGGTAATATCGGGAATCTGCGTTGTAGCATCCGCATACCTGATAAACTCATACTCAACCGGCCCATGGTGTGCATCAACGGCCTGTGCAGCGATCATATGCAGCTCGGTCGGATCGGCCGTCAGTCCGGGCAGACCGTCAACCCCATCAAGCACCAGATCGGCCCATCGGACCGGCGCCGGCGGAATATTCTCTACTCCGGCCGTTGCTTCCTTCGGTTCTGAATCCAAAGTAATCAAACGGATATCGGCGTCATCCAGAGTAACCTCGGCATTCATTTCACCCAGCTTCGCCACGTTCAACACCTCGCCAACCCGAACAACGAACTTATAACTGAGGTCTATCTGGAGTTTTGCATCCGCATCAGGCCACGTTGGATAAACATCCTCGTAATCCGGGAAATAGATCCAATCACTTTTATGTTTCAATTCAGGATACAGATTCCCAGGTTTATCGGCCACTTGAATACATTCAAACTGGTAAGCGACCGGCCAACCCCAATCATCCCAGCTTTTTGCCGCTGTCATGATGATATTGGTTGTGTTTACTACCGCAGTCGGTATACCATCAACCCGGATCATCTGACCCGAGACTTGATCTTCTTCCATGCGGAAGCCCCATTCGGCCGGATTTGGAACCGGCGGCAATTCATCCTGAACAAGCCAACAGGAAACAAATGCCATGTAATCGGCCAGGTCTACAGATCCATCCGTGTTGATATCGGCTTTGTTACACCAATTATCGGCTTCACTGCATTCATTGTGCAGCCATTCTTTCGCTAATATAGCCAGGTCATTCATCCGAATGACGCCATCAATGCCTTCAGAGGCAATATCACAATAGCTGCATGCATCCACCGTTCGGTACGTGGGATAATGGAAGCCAAGATCCACGACACCTCGATCATTATTATCGAAGCCGCGATCGGTTCGAGTTGTATATATATCCAGACCCACCTGACTTGCGGGAATACTACCGGCATCGACGGCCGGGCTCTCTTCCGTCTGAGCAGGCCAGGGATCCAACGGATCGTTAGCGGCTATCTGGCTCAGGTAGAAATCACCCAGCGGACCGGTTACAAACTTCGGATCTGCCGACATAATGTGTTGACTTTCAAATACGCAATCCTCTTCCACCATAACAGAACCCTGTGCTTCTCTACCCTGGATGGTGGTATAAGTCACACTGACCTGGGAAGGTCTCGGATCATATTCGAATCCGGTACCGACCTGGATTTGTCGACCGTTCGGAGCCGTGTTGCCCCAGAAAATACTGTCGGTGATCTGGACATTCGTATCATATCCGCAATAGAGACCACCTCCATAGCCGGACAGTGTGCCGACATTACCCAGCACCTCATTTTCAGCAAAGGTGCAGTTGGCCAATGTCGGATCAGTCAGCCAGTTGGAGGACAGGCCGCCGCCATCCCGTCCGGCTTTATTCCGCGCCAGCAGGACATTCAGCAACACGGGCGCACTGGGCACAGAACCGGTGATGAAGATACCACCGCCGGAGGTACTGGCTTGGTTACCGAGCACCTGCGTGTGCTCTATTTGGAGAGAAGAGGCAACCATACAGATACCACCGCCCTGGCCAAGAATGTCTGTCGAAGCATCGCCCGGCCCCACAACTCCACCGGTATTGGGATCGACGATACCGCCACCGCTACCGTCCAGCGGATAGGCCAGGTTGCCGCTGAACAGGCCGCCTGTCAACAGCCCGGCGCCGCGATGAGCATACAAGCCGCCGCCGCGATAGGCCGTGTTGTCCAGGAAGTTACAATCGGCAATCTGCGGGGCATCCTCGTACCAGTACATTCCGCCGCCGACTGAGGCTTCATTCCCCTTGATCAGACAGCCTTCGAACTGGACCGATGCGGTCTGCTCAAACGCCACACCACCGCCATGTCCCAGATCCGGATCCAATGCATAATTTGTGGTCGGCTGCGGAGCGATGTTGTTGACGATTTTACATTTGACGAATGTGGCCTTGGTCTCAGCGGCACAATAGACGCCGCCACCATAGGTCGGAAGCTCGTAAGCAATCTTCGGCTCCATGCGGTCGAGGCCCGCAGGCATAGCACCGCCAAGGCCGCTGATACCACCCTGAGTGGAATTGCCTATGATCTGACATTCGATAAAGGTCGGTTCGGAAGTCTCTTCACAATAGACACCGCCACCAAGACCGCTATAGAATCGATAATCACCTGTATAGCCCCATGCATACCATGGAGCGTATTCGTCGCTGCTCCACAAGCCGCCATGGCCGCCCGGCACATCGACACCGTAGATCGTGGCGTAGTTGCCGCCGTTGCCGCCGTTGCCGCCGGTCGCCGTGCAACCACTGATGGTGCAGGCTTCAAAGATCGGCTTGGCGCCGGCGGAGATGTAAACCCCGCCACCCCGGGCACTGCCGCCCCAACCGCCACGGCCAGCCGTTGTAACCGGAGGCACTACCGGATCGGCCGTCGGATCACCCGGATCAGCACTGACGCCGCTTGTGGCGTTACCACCAATCACATGGCAATCGGTAATCGTACAATTCACAAACAAAGGTTCGGCTTCATTGGCGATCAACACCCCGGCGCCCAGAGCAAATCCGCCATCGGACCCGTCAGGGAAACTGCCGGCTATCGCATTTCCGCCGGTTAACTGGAAGCCCTGAATAACACAGTTCTTGATCGTCGGCGAGGATTGATAACCAACCACAATACCGCCGCCACCGATAAGTCTGCCGTCAAATGTGCCCGCTTCCGCCCCTGAAGCCGTCCACCGACCGTCACGGATAGTTACCCCATTGAGAACCGCATCCCGACCGGCATTGCCTGTAAAGTATACTCCTCTCTGGAAGAATCCACCGCAGTTGATCACCGTCGAGGCTACGATGTCCGGATCGTCCGGATTGGTGCTGGTAATCGTAACCGCTTTGTCAATCACGATTCCACCACCATCATAAACATTGGCCGCCAGGATGATGAGGTCCCCGTCCTTGGCCATCTCGACGGCTTCCTGGATGTTCTTGGCGTCACCGGGAACATAGTAAGTAACTGCCGGGGCGCCCACATCAGATTGGACAACCGGAACAAAACGGACCTCCTTTGTCGGCACAGCGTCATACATCCGTACCTGCTGATCCACGACTGACGGCAATACACCGATCTCGTTCCATGTATTCAGCCAGGCCTCCAGAGCTTCCACCGTATAATGGTAGGACTCTTCACCGCTGACCCACAGGTCTATATCACCCTGCTGGTCGGCCTGCCCGTCTATTGCCTTGAGCAGTTGGTAGGTAAACAGGCTGTGTCGCAATTCGGGATACTCCCAGGCCACCTGATCGGCGCCTGCCGCGGTCACGACCACTCCGGCGCCATTCGGATCGGACACAAAGAGCGTTCCGTCCGGAAGGATGGTTTCATGCGGAATAAGATCCACTCCAAAACCGTCGCCCGGCTTGGGCACATCCACCCCGATTCCCTTCGGAATAAAGTCGCCTGTCGGAGTTTGTCCATAGTACCCCGTATCGAGGAACACGACATACTGGTCGGTAGGCAATGCTCGAATCCAGTCGGCCATCTCGTCATCCCGAATCATTTCACCGCCACTGTCGACCAAGAACTCATCCAGTTCATCGGCTTCATCAATCGGGAAGGTATCCGTCGCAGCGGTGCCATGGCCGGAGAAATAGAAAACAAAGACATCGTCATAATCCATCTCATCGGCTAGAGTCTGGAACGCTACCTGGATGTTGGTCTTGGTTGCCTGTGAATCGAGCAATAAAAACATGTTCTCTTCGTCCCAGACATCCGTCTTGACCAGTTTCTGGAAGAACTGTGAAGCATCCCGATTGGACCATTGCAAATCATAAAAGACGCCGGGATAATCATTGATACCTACGATGATCGCATAGTACTTGGACTCCACCGGCTCGTAGGACGCCTCTACCTTCGTATCGGCAAGCATCGTTACAAAGTTCCGCGCCGCCACAACTGAATCATCATCGGTGCCGATCCATTTAACCTGGAATCCGGCCGGCGGAGGCGTAACGTTCAACTCGACCACCTCGAACGGTTCATATAGCCCTTCCGGAGGTGTCATATCGGCCTCGAAATTCGGCAGCAGATCTGGATCCACCGTCACTTCGGTCGTCAATTCAAAGGCCACTTTCACGAACTCAGCCAACACCGCGGTATTGCTGTCCACGGTTACGACATTGATCGGACCGGTAAGCGTGTCGTCATCAGTGCCGCTCCAGACCACTTCGTATCCAAACGGCGGAGGCGGAACAATCTCCAGTTCAAACTGGGTGTATTGCAGACACTCGATACCGTCCGGATCATGCGGTGTAATCTGAGGCTCGTAACCATAGAGCAGATCAAGACCGTACGCATTGATGTTCGTGTAAAGGAAGTACGTCTCCGGCTCAAACAAACGATGATGATAACCCATGTTAACGATACCATCATCCGGCACGCTGTCTGAACGCGTTGTATAAGTATCCAGATCAAACGCTAGAGCCATATCGCTCCCGGCATCGAGACACGGGCTGTCCTTCAACTGACCGGCAGCAATCTCGCTGAGGAAATAGTCACCGACAAACAGGGGATCCATTTCCAGATTGAACGTTTCGGGATCCCAGGACTGATCAATGGGATCCCAACCGGTTAACTCGCATCCCTCTTCGACAAAGATCGGAACGGGAACCAGATTGGCCACAGCCAGACCGAGATTGACTCGCGGTTTGGTGATCGCAACCTTCGTATCGGTCACAGGGACACCGGTGTTGATCAGCAGTGTCCGAATCTCGCCAGGTGTCAGGAATCGTCCTATCTGCAGCATGGCCGATCGCTGAATGCTGGCGACACAACCGGCGGCAAACGGACATGCCGAAGACGTACCACCGAAATAGGGGTAATAATCCCCGGGATCATACCCACCCAGATCAACGATATCTGTAGTATACATCGGATCGCCCGGCGCCAGTATATCAAGAAGTTCATCCATGTTGGTATACGGGGTCACCTGATCCGTCGTGTCAAAGACCGCACCAACACTGATCACGTCGGACATGGCCGACGGCCAGATAATACCCTGACCCGCCGAGTACTCATTGCCTGAGGCAGCCAGAATTGTGATGCCGCGTTCCACTGCCAAAGTGGCCAGTTGAGTATGAGCCGGGGAGAACGCATCGGCCACTGCAGGATCTTCATAGAATACGTAATTACCCCAACTATTACTCATTACAAGAATGGGATTTCGCGGATCATCATATTGGTGAGTGATGCACCAATCCCAGGCGTTTAACGTCGAGTTTGTAGGCCAAAGGCCGGTATCGGTAGTAATCTTAAGCGCATAAATTTTGGCATTGAATGCCACGCCGCCGATGTAATCGCCTACTTCGCCTAGTGTCCCGGCGGCGATACCGGCGCAGGCAGTACCGTGAGCCTCGTCGGATGGCATGGGATCCGCATCATTATCGCCCGTATCATACCCTCCAATGACCTTGTCGTTCGGAAACGCTCCGCCACCAAGCATCGGATGTCGGTAATCCACACCGCTATCAATAATCGCTACCGCCGTGCCGGTTCCATCATACACTTGCCGTGCCTGGGTGGCATTGGCCAGTGCAATCGCTTGTCGCAGGGTTGGTCGGACATACCGGACCGGTTCAATGGAGATCACCATGTGATTGGCCATGAGCTGATTCAAGGCGCTTTGTGTGATGGATCCGCTAAAAGCGGCAATGTTTTCATATCGATATTTCAAGGTATATTCCGTTGCCGGCAACATAGCCAGCGCTGAATCGATTCGTCGAGCAACCTCAGATCGGTATACCTGAACGGAGAAGGGATTGTTCCAGTCCATGCTCTTTCGCAGTTCTACCGGCTGACGCAGAGTGACAATCAGGTCTGCCTGTTCGGTACCCGAAGCATACTGTTGCAGAATCGTTTCCTGCTCAATCATCAGCGCTGTGGATCCGCTCTGAGGCGGAAGAGAAATCGTTGGCTCGCCATCAATCACTTCTAATACGGCATTGGGATCGTATGCCGGTCCGATGTCACTGTGGCTTACCCGAACAGTGGACGGACGAGCTCCATATAGATCACCGCTTCCGACGGCGACTTGAGCACCGTCGACGGCAATATTGCCCCAGAGGATGCTGTTGACCAGATCCACATCGCTTCCGTAGGAGCAATAGAGTCCACCGCCAAATCCGGCCCCGGCCCCGACCGTACCGGTTACCGTGTTTTCCGCGAGAGTAGAGTTGGTAATCCGTAATCGACTGTACCAGTCGGCGGATACACCGCCACCATCCCGTCCCGCAGCGTTACGAGTGAGGCGAGTATTATGCAGGATAGTAGAGACCGTCACATCCGGATCGCTTCCGGCATAGTAGATACCACCGCCGGCACCGGCTGCCCGGTTATCCTCAAATATGCTGTCTCGAACATCGACCAGCGAGGCGAGGCAGAAATATCCACCGCCATTGCCGAAATTAATGGCATGAGGCAGATCGGGCAGAATCACAGGTCCCTGTCCGGTCTGAACATCCTCATCCGGATCAATCCATGCGGCCGGGTCCAGTGCTGCCAGGTTAAATGAAGCGTACAGACCACTTATCGAACCATCCGCATGGGCAGAGTAAAGACCGGCACCATGGTAAGCACTATTTGCCAGGAAATTACAATCCGCTATCTGAGCAGTTGTATCCGCCCAATAGAAGCCTCCACCAATGGCCGCCTGGTTGGACTCGAATGTACATTCGGTCATTTCAACCGTACTTTCTTCGGTACAGGCCACACCGCCACCGAAGCTGACATAGTAATCGTCATACGTATCCAAACCGGGGTTCTGATCGCCCGGATCGGTATCATAGAGCGTCGAAGGATCAGCACTGTTGGCGCGGAAGACGCAGGCGGCCATTTCCACTTTGCTACCGCGCGTGGCAAACAAAGCACCGCCGCCGTTTTCAATATTGAGATTTCGATTGGGCCAGGGAGCATTTATACCATTGCCGCCAATACCGGAGACGCCGCCATAACTATGGTTATCTTCAAAACGACAGCCTGTGAATTTCGGACTGCTGTCGAAATCGCAATAGACAGCCCCGCCATATCCACTATAGCGCCAGTATTCTTCAAAAGCGTTTTCATACGGATCGTATTGCCTCTGGCTGTCCCAATCTTCCCAACTATGGTAATCTTGTAGATCATACCAGTGCGCCCAGCGCTTCCAGTCGTAGAGACGATAGATACCATACCACAAATAGTTGTCGTATTTATCGCCCCACTCCCATCCGTCCCACCAGGTAAACGAGCTGTCTTCAATGAAGTCCGGCCAGATCCAGTTTCCACCACGTCCGCCATAATCCGGGGATAGGTGATCCCCACCATTACCACCATTTCCGCCTAATGCGTAACAGTTGATGAATTCACAGTCCAAAAACTCAGGAGCACTGCCAAATCCCATATAAACGGCGCCGCCATAGGCCCGACCGGCCCAACCACCATCCCATCCTTCAGGATGGAAATCACAACCATTACTGCCCCGACCTCCGTCACCGCCGGTTACCGAAAGGCCCTGGAATCGGCAATTGAGCACCTTCGGTGAACTGTGATACATTCTCATCGAACCGCCGTAAACGCTCGAGCCGTTATAACCATCCCGAGGACCGTTGTTGCAATCGGGGCCATCGGTTCCGTTGGCACCTGTTACATGCGTATTTTCAAATACACAATTGCGAATGGTTAGATAGCTATTGACCAGCCACATCTGGCCGCCTTGAATCGTGATACCTTCAATAATCGATTCTTCACCGACATTGAAAACGTAGAAGTTGTATCCCTGTAATACCGTGGAAGCCACACTTTCGGAATCATCGGGATTCATTCCCGACAGGGTAATGTTCTTACCCAGGAAATTGATAATTCCGAAGGGATAAGCAGGAATATATTGACCGGGTTTGACCAAAACGATATCCCCGTCTTCGGCCTCCTGAATGGCATGCTGGATGGTCGTATAATTCGTCCCGCTTCCCACCAGAAGCACGCGCGGCTGTTTAAAACGAACTGTAATATACTTATCGGAATTCATGACGACTATATTGGTAGTGTTCAGAGAGGCATCATTCACGGTCCCGCCGCCCCAATAGTCAACTGTGTATCCCTTATCGGGAATGGCAGTAACTGTAACGGCCGAACCCGCATAGTATGTGCCGGAAATGGGTGTAATTGCACCATGACCGCCATCAACCACGGCCGTCAACGTGTACTGGGCCAGTCCTGAAATGTCTTTGAAATGGTAACCAATATCCACAGTACCTGTATCCGGCTGGCCATCCGTACGAGTGGTTCGATCATCCAGATTCAGATTCTCGGCCGTATTGCTGCCGGCGTCGACAGCCACAGAGATCGGGTCAAGATAATAGGATCCGAAAGGCCCGGCAACAAACAAAGGATCCCCTCCAGTGTTGCTTTCATTGCCTTGTAATGCATTAATCGCCGCAGCACCGTTGTATCCAAGACCGGTATTAGCGTCAAAAAGATCTTCGACGTTGTCATAGAACAGTGAATATCGAACAATGCTATTTCCACCAATCTGTTCCTCATAGACGGCATGGGGCACATTGGCAGTCAGGATCGAATCAGAGATCTTCGGATAAGAAGACCAGTCACAGAAGATGCCACCTCCGAATTGCTCTGCCGTATTGTTGACCAAAGTACAATTGCGGACTTGCGCTTCTGTAAAGATGCGGCAGGCTATGGCGCCACCGCTATTACCGGCATGGTTTCCTGTCAATAGACAATTTTCGATGATCTGAGTTTCTCGTGAATCGCTGCCGTAGAAGCTCACAGCGCCACCATAGGCATTCTCACCTAACGCCGTATTGTTCTCGAAAATGAGGTTCCGTAGATACCCGGTAGCTGAAGCCATCAGAATGGCGCCACCATGTCCATCGCTCAGTGTTGCCTGGTTATCACGAAGGATACCACCATCCAGAGTCAGATCCGTATCCGCTGCCAGGATAGCACCGCCGGTTTCGGCCCGGTTGGCAAAGAAGTGAGTGTCCTGCGCTTTAACCCTGGTTTCCCGCAGCCACATGGCGCCACCATGGAGTGAACGGTTACTCATAAAGGTGCTCTTGTCGAGCGTTATAAACGCCATAGGATCATTGGGATCGCGTGTGGAATCATAGGCAAAGAAACCCCCACCAAATCGATCGGCTTCGTTCTCCGCAAAATAACATTCCACAAAATCGGCATCACTCTTGCAGGTTACAGCGCCACCATCGCCAAAGGTAAAGTTCTTTGAGAACCGGGTATCTTCAACATGGACACTAAAACACAGAGGTCCGATATATAGAGCACCGGCAGGAGTATCCGTTGAGATAACCGGATCGGTTAAGGAATAAGAATCATATAATCCCAGATTGTAATATGGCAGGAACTGGGTTATCTCGGTCGAACTGCCATTAGCGGTAAAGGTGCAATCCTTTACATCTACCCAGCAAGACGAGGTGAGATAGACCGCACCACCGAGGTTTCCGGTAAAGTCACAATCCTGCAATATAATGCTATTGTTGGGATCGGAGTAGATCGCACCGCCCTTTGTATAGAGGTAGGATTCGACCTGATTCAGTTCCTGACGATATTGATAGTATAATCCATATTCTATACTGTCGTACGATTTATTGCCCTCAAAGGTGCAATGGGAGATCTGCGCATTGGAATTAAGACCATAGAAAATGGCGCCTCCGGCGATTCTTTCATAACTGTTCGAAGTCCCATTAAAGCCATCATGCGCCGGCCAGTAGGGATCCCATTCCGAACCGGATGCCATCAGGCCGCCTAAACCAGCCACTGACCCAAATACTTCATTATTCTTAAAGTCACAGTCCATAATGAGGGGGCTGCTCTTGCGGTCACAGTACACCGCGCCGCCGCGTCCAAAGCCTAGGGCATCGCCGCCGTCACCGCCGCAACCTTCATGACCGCCACCCGAGGGGCCTGCATCACCACCATCACCTGCTCGACTTCCACCTGCTATGTTGCCTTCAAAGCTGCAGGAACGAATCGTGGGGCTACTGTTTAAAATACAAGCGATAGCTCCACCAAAACCGTTGCCTGCCGCTGCTCCTCCATGCCCTCCGGATTGTGAGTGAGGTCCGCCCAACTGATTAGGCCATGTCCCGCCGGCGGCTCCATCACCGGCCCATCCTCCCAAAACCGTACAATTTTTAAAGACGCAGTTTTCAATCGTCGGGGAACTACCCTCTTCACACAAGATCGCGCCGCCGTATCCGAAACCACGTGCATCTTCTCCGTAAGCGGCCCTCATGACCGTATTCGGGGCATCCGCGTTCGGCGGAATTGCTGACGGCCAGGGATCCGTCAGGGTAATAACACCAGATAAACCTACAGAACCGATCCAGAAACCGTTCTGGATGGTCAATCCGCTGATCAGCGATTCAGATGTTTCGCGATTGTGGAAATGGAAAGCCCGCTTGGGGGTATAGCGTGCCCCCTGACAATCAATGATGGTCGCCGCGATCACCTGAGGATCGTCCGGATCCGTACTGATCAGGCGAACGTCACGACCGCCAAAATCAATCCCCTCGGGAGCCGTTATATAGTGCACTCCCGGCGCCACAACGATCGTGTCTCCGCCGCTGGCGACTGCCAAGGCATCTTCAATCGTCGGATACGCCTCCGGAACCGTTAAGATACGTGCTATATCCGCTTCGAATTCGAGCTCAACCACACGGTCCTGATCCATCGTTACCTCCGCCTCGCTTTCGTGCCAGAGGTAGGTGCGCTCATCATCGGTTCCAACCCACCGCCGGATCCGGTAGCCCGGTTTCGGAGTGGCCGTTAACTTGACAATTGTGCCGACCGGGAACAGGTAGCTCTCGGTTTTTTCATCGTAGATACCGGTAATCGGTTCATAGGTGACATCGCCCCAATCTTCACCAATGACGGTAAGGATCAGACGCATCGGCGGGGCGGGCTCCCGGTAATGATATCCAATATCTACAATGCTGTCCGGATCTTCACCTACACCATCCGTACGAGTGGTATATATACCAGTCAGCCCAAACCGGCCGGCGATATCACTACCAATGTCAATACAGGGACTGTCTTCCTCCTGACCCGATGCGATCTGGCTTAGGTAATATCCGGCCAGGAACAACGGATCCTGGTTGAAGTTAAAGAGGCCTTCATCCCAAGTCTGGCCGAGTTCATTCCAGCCATGCAGTACGGATCCATCCTCCACATAGAGTGCAGTACCCGGGAATTCCGGTTGACCGTTCAGTACGCGGAATGAATATCGTCCAAGCACCTGGCTGTTACGACGTCCATGAATCAGGCCGGCGGAACTGCTATCCAGGAAATATCCATTGACACCGGAACCTTCAAACTCAAAGAAGGTTCCCGGCAATCCCGTGCCATTGGAATAACCAATATGGGCGGATTCACCGCTGAAGCCATCGACACCTCCGCTGGCGTCACCGGTTTCCCATTGAACCGTGTCATAATTAAATTCCAGATCAAAATCGCCAGGATTGCGGTCGCTGCGATCAATTATAATCAACTGGAAACTGTTCAACTTATCGGTATGAGCAAAGAAATACCCGACATTAATCCAATTAACGCCAAAGGCATCGCGTCCATCTACAGAACCGGCTCCATAGGACCAAGTAACTATATCCGAACCGGGACCTCGTGTATCCACATCAGCAAAGAATGGTGCAATGATGGACGTGCCGATATTCGTGGTTAATCCATCCGGAATGAAATTGAACATCGGTGCATCAAAGGTCACGTTTCCGTTGTTGTTGACATACAGGCTGTCATATACCGTCCCGAAGAAATTGATCGGGAAACCGATGAACATCAGATCGGTGGACTGGTCATTATTGGCTGAGAGAGAATACGTGTCAAATCCCTCTCGAATTGCATGCGCCGTCGGATCGGCCGGCAGGAATTGTGAAGGATCTTCATAATACAGGATATCACTATAACGGATGGCCATCGAAGAAGGCATTTCGGTATAATCACCACCGCTACTGACGGCGGCCTGTGAACCATGCCTTGCTACATTATTCCAGATGATACTGTTCTCAATGTCGCCGTTACTATGATAACCGACAAAAACACCACCGCCAAGACCTTCCGGATCGGTCACATTATTATCAGCGATCGTAGAGTTACGGATCACCGGTTCGGCATACCAAGCGCTAGCCAGACCGCCGCCCTGGTATCCCGCTACGTTGTTCACAATAAGGCAGTTGTCCAGAGTTGGCGCTTGAAGAATGTCCTGATCACTTCCGACCAGGTACAGACCACCACCACATCCGGCCGCACGGTTATGCTCAAAGACGCTGTCTTCGATGAGCGCCGGCGTTGCCAGGCTGAAATACCCGCCTCCATGTCCGAACTCTACCGGATTGGGCAAATCAGGGATTGCAAGCTGTCCCGGATCGAAAATCGGATCCGGTTGTATGATGGTTGTCGGGTCGCTCATCGCCAGGTTATCAGCGACATAGGCTCCACGTATCGTAGCCATCGAATAGGAACTATACATCGCGGCCCCTTGATAGGCGGAGTTGGTCAGCATGTTACAATCAGCGACATCGAGCTCGGATTGATCCCAATAGATCGCTCCACCGACCGCGGCCTGGTTGCCTTCGAAGGTGCATCCAACAGCATTGACTTTGGATTCGGTAGTATATGCAATACCACCACCGAAACTGATATAGAAATCATCAGCCGACCATCCATCCTGAGACAGATCAATCGTTGTAGGATCGGCCGTGCAACTACGAATGACGCAGTCCAGCAATGTAACTTTGCATCCTCGGGTTGCAAACAATGCACCACCGCCTGTTTCGAGGTTTAATTGCCGATCCGGCCACAAATCGATCTGCCCGCCTTCTCCCCCAATACCGCTGAGGCCGCCATAACTGCGGTTGTTTTCAAAGTGGCAGTTCATGAATGTGGGATTGCTGTCAAACTCACAATAGACAGCCCCGCCATAACCGCTGTACCGCCAGTAATCGTCATAGGCCGTATCGTACGGATCGTATACGTAATTAAGGTTCCACTCATCCCAATCGTAAATCAGCTTGATATCAAACCATTTACTCCATCGCTCCCATTCATACCCGCCAAACGAAGCGGAAGATGGGGCATACGGCGGCTGAGTATCATCCGGAACGATCCGATAACGGTCTCCCCACTGCCAGCCATCCCACCAGGAGAAGTATTCATCTTCAAATGTCTTGGCCCAGACCCAACCGCCGCCGCGTCCTCCATAGAAGTCGTTATTGACGGCGTTACCGCCGTTACCGGCGTTGCCGCCCTGAGCAAAACAATCCATAAAGACACAATCCATAAAGATAGGATCGCTGGAAAATCCGATGTATACGGCGCCGCCATAAGCGCGACCGGGCCAACCGCCGTCCCAGCCGCTTCCATGACGATCCGGATCATCCCCGTTGGAACCTATCCCACCGTTTCCACCGGTCACCGAAAGATTTTCAAACCGGCAATTCAGAATTTTCGGGTTACTGGCGTACATGATAATTGCACCGCCAAATACCCTCTCGCCGTTTTCCCCGTCACTGGCTCCGTCCGCATCCCCTCCATCGCCATCCTCCCCTACCCAGTGACTCGCCACAAATTGGCAGTTCCGAATCGTCATGTCACTCTGCATGAGATACATTTGCCCTGTCTGGATGGTCAAACCTTCCATGACCGAATCTTTACCGACTCCGACCAGAATAAAATCATACCCGATCAGGACCGTATCGGCGACCGATTGTGGATTATCAGGATTCATGCCGCTGAGCCGAATGCTCTTGCCTGTAAACGTGATCAGGTCAAACGGAAATGCCGGTTGATATTGTCCGGGTTGAACCATTACCGTATCGCCGTCTTCGGCATCATCAATCGCACGTTGAATATCCGTATACGGGGAGTTGCTGCCCACCACCAAAACACGCGGCTGTTCGAACTGCACGGTAACGTGTTTGTTCGAGTCCATAATAACAACATTGGTTGAACTGCCAGACCTGTCGTTGATCGTTCCGCCGCCCCACTGATCTACACGATATCCGGGATCCGGAGTCGCTGTCAGAACAATGGCCTGGCCCTGTGCGTATATGCCATTGATTGGTCCGACCGTCCCATGCCCCCCAACTACCGAAACCGTCAGGGTGTACGTAGGCATACCGGATGCTCCGATATAGTGATATCCCAGATCCACGATTCCGCTATCGGGAATATCATCAATTCGCGTTGTTCTTGTATCCAAGCCGGCTTCTTGTGCGGGTTTGTTTCCGCGATCTATCGCCGGACTGGAGAAATCCAGATAGTAAGCCCCCATCGAGCCGGCAATAAACTGTGGATCCCCGTCGAGGTTTTCCATGTTTTCGCCGAGGGTATTAATTACATCGGCTCCCGTATAGCCTTGCTCGGTCTGAGCGTCAAAAAGATCGACTTCGTTGTCATGGAACAAGCTGTAGCTGACAGTTGTGTTTCCACCCGGTAAAGGTTCATAACCGATTGGCTCTTCATAAATGGCCTGTTGGGTATTTCCAGTAAAGATTGAATTTATAATTACCGGATAGGAACACCAGTCTCCAAACAATGCACCACCCTGGTCGGCACTGTTGTTTACAAATGTGCAATTCGTAAATGTCGGCTCACAGAATACCTGAATCGCAACTGCGCCTCCGCTGTAACTTGACTGATTGTCTACGAACAGACAGTTCTCAATCTGCTGTTCAAGCAAGGTATCGGAAGCAAAGATACTCAATGCTCCACCGAAGGTTTCCTGACCCTCAACAAGGTTACCTTGCAGGATGGTTCCCTGCATCAACAGCATCGTATCGATATTGGCAATGCCGCCACCCTGGGCATCATATGAGGAAGCCGTATTATTGGCGATCGTTCCGTCAAGAATCGCGACTTCCGAAATGGCCAGATAGAGACCGGCGCCGTTTTCGGCCATATTTTGATACACTTGGCAATTTTGGAAGGTTCCGGAAGACTCATAGAGATATACCGCTCCTCCGTTCATTGCCTCATTTTCGATGAATCCACAATGGTCAAACGTCAGTTGCGGCGTTGTGAATCCTCGTGCCTGGGAGAAGAGGGCCCCTCCATTACCATCGGCACGGTTGCCCCCAAAACGGCAACGAACAAAATCAGCCGTGCTTAAGGAGGTAACGGCGCCGCCGTCACCGATTGAGAAATTCTCACCAAAAGCGCAATCTTCGATCAGGATATTCGAACAATATGGATCAATATGTATTGCGCCGGCCGGTGCTCCGGTTGTTGGGATGATCGGCTGGGTAATAATCCCGATAGTAGAGACCACGTCCAATCGGTTGCCGTTGGCCCAAAAATCACATTGCTGTAATGAGATACCCTGGGCTCCCTCACAATACATCGCCCCGCCGAGGTTTCCTTCAAACATACAGTTATACAAATCGGCACTACTGCCGAAGCCGATATACATAGCTCCTGCATAAGTCTGGAGATAAGATTCCTCCAGAGGAGGATTATCACGATAAGCCCATGAGCTTGTCTCAACGGCTTCATAAGCTTTATTATTCTCAAACCGACAGTTTTCAAAGAAGGCCGTGGAATTGGACAGGTAGTAAGCCGCTCCGCCTGAGATCGTTCCATTCGTCACATAGACATATCCATTGGCGCCGTCTCTGGCCACCCAGTCGCCGCCCCAGGAAGTCCCGGAGGGAGAGCGATTCCCGCCCGTCCCATATAATCCCTGCGTGGCAACATTACTGATGAAATCACATTCCATAAGCACTGGATTACTGGCTTGATCACAGAAAATAGCGCCGCCATTGCCGACACCATATCCATCGCCGCCATTACCGCCGCGGGATTCATGACCGGCATTCAGGCCACCTCCCAGATAGTCTCGGATGTCACCGGCGTTACCGCCGTCGCCTCCGCAACCCCCGCGGGCAAAGTTATTTTGGAATGAAATATAACCCAATATGGGGCTGCTGCCGTCCAGACAGGCGATGGCTCCGCCACATCCGGTTCCAGTACCGGTGCCCCCATGGCCACCGGGTATACTGTGTACATTGTTATCTTCATCAATAAGGACCGTACCCATATAGCCATTAAGACCCTGCCCGCCGGTTACGGTGCAGTCCTTGATCACACAGTATTGAATCGTCGGAGAACTGGCGTTCTCACACAAAACAGCACCACCATATCCGTCGCCAATGGAATCCCCGCCACTGTAGGCGCTGAAGATGGGAATATCATTCGGCGGATCATCATTAGGCCACCAATATCGTGGAGCTAATCCACCCACACCGCCATTCCACCAGCCTTTACGGATGGTAAATCCGGCTACTAGTGTATTGTTCCCTTCCCCGCTATGAAAATGGAATGCTCGTTTGGGAGCTTGATCGGTTCCCTGGCAATCAATAATCGTCGCGGCGATGGTTGCGGGATCGTCCGGATCGGTTGAGATCAGTTTTACCTCTTTCAGTTCGAAATCGATCCCTTCCGGGCTGGATATATAATGGACTCCCGGCTCCACAACAATCACATCCCCATCCCGGGCAAGGGCCATTGCCTGCTCAATGGTCGAATAAACCGACGGCACAACCAGTACCTGTGGAATTATTTCCTCAAATGTAACCCATACCTCACGATTGTAGGTCATTGTAACTTGATTGGCCGGTGAGTACGTCTGGTCGTTATCCGTTCCCTGCCAGGTAGCCAGTCGGTAACCCGGATCGCCTACAGCACGTAAATGAACGATGGTCCATGCCGGTAAAAATAAAACCACTGCCTCGTCGTCAGGAGTCACTTCTCCAATAATCTCAGAACCCGGATCGGCATTGTTCTCCGTACGGAATTGAACCGTTCCGAGTTCCGACGGATGGAGCTTGAACCGATAGACTTCAGGAACATCAACATATTTCGGAAGGTGATACCCTATGTCTGTCTGTCCGACGTCATCCGTACTTGTCACACTAGTCGTGATCTGATCGGACAGACCATAAATGTTCTGTAGTTGAGTAAGAATAGACTGTCCGGCATCCACACAAGGACTGTCCTGGGGTTGATTTCCTGCGGCCTGGCTTAAATAATAATCCCCCAAAGGTCCTGTGATGAACAGCGGATCGTCATAGACATTTCCTTGTCCCACAGAATCGATATCGAAATCGGTAATGCAACTATAGCTGGCATTACATCCGCGAAGACTATCACCATTCTGGTGCAGAATACAGTGATTGATAACCGGATTTATATCCTCGCCTACGGCCACAATCCCACCGGTTCGCCCCAAGCGGGGATTGTCTTCATCGAGGGCTCCGTTATTATACGCAATCGTGCAAAGACGGATCGTGGGGGAACTGCTATCCATATAGATCGAGCCCCCAAAACCTTGCGCCCGGTTGAAAATGATCAGACAGTTAATGATGGCCGGATGGTTTCCCTGATCCTCAATGCCAAGGATGTACATTGCTCCGCCTGTTTGCCTTGACTGGTTATTCTGCAACTGGCAACTGACGATCACAGGGGCTGCTTCCTCGATGTAGATACCTCCGCCATTGCCTGCATCATCTATCATTGTCCCGCCACTGGCGCCCAAAGCGAAACAGTTTCGAATCTGTACATTCACAAGCCGCCCTTGCGGGATGAATCCTTCATTATTGGCCACACCCGGATCACCGGGATCATAGCCGGGCTCATTGGGATCGTCACCGCTGGGATCAACCGGATCTATAATGTCGGCACCTCCAAAACACACACCGCCACCATCTTCTTCCGCCTGACAATTGAGAATGATACAATCTTCAACGACCGCTTCCGCGTCGGCCATGTAATACACGCCGCCACCACGCGTAGCCAGGCCGTTTTGAATGGTAAAACCTCGCACCACCGACTGTGGCGATTCATTGTTGCGGAACCAGAAGCCGCGTCCCGCCCCGCCGCAATCAATAATAGACGCCAGCGGTCCCTCCGGTCCAAACGCGCTTCGGACGGTGATGGCTTTCCCCCCCAAATCCAGATCCATGTTACCAGGCCCACCGTACGTACCGAAACTGACTACTACCTCATCTCCGTCGCTGGCAGCGTCAATCGCCTCCTGAATCGTTCCATACAATACGCCTCGGTCCCCATTCAGCGTAATATCCCCTTCCTGGAAAGGATCCTCAACGATTTCCTTGAACTTGACCACTACCCGTGTGTCATCAATCATTGTGATCGTATTGGCAGGATCAAGAATTGTATCATCGTCTGTTCCCAGCCAGAATTCCACTTCGTAGTCGGGATCCGGCGTGGCGATCAGGTCGACGATTTCATCCATGTCAAACCAGCCACTGGCCGGTTCGAGAGTACCATGAGGATCTCCATCGGGTGAAAAAATTTCGGTTTCAAGCCAGAAACGCTGGGCGCGTTCGAATTCTACCGTGACAATCTTGTCGCGATTCATTGTGACCGTATTAAATAAGTCCGTATTGTAAATAATGAAATCGCCCGCTTGGAAGATGATATCCAGATCGGTATTGGTCCATCGTTTTACCTGGTATCCGGGATCCGGGATCGCTTCCAGTTCTACCATCTCACCCACCGGCACCGTAAGGCGATAGGGGGTTATAGTCCCATGACCGGTAAGCACCTCACATCGTAATGTCACATGCGTTGCATTGGAAAGAGTGACACGAACGGTCCGTTCTCCATCCATTGTAACATAAGCCACTGTACTAGCTGCATTCGTATACAATTCATCATCATCAGTTCCTTCCCATGTCTCCACACGCCATCCTTCCGCAGGATTAACTGTGAGCATGATGGTATCACCGATCGCCTGAATACCCGTGGCGGGAGTGATTGTGCCTTCTCCAACGACCTCTGTCGTCAAAAGCGCTGTAGCAACCTCCTGAAACGATACTGTGACATGCCTGTCCGAAGTCATCCTGACATAGGTGGTATCGGTCATCACATCGTCCAGTTCCGTACCGGTCCATTGCAGTACCTTGTAACCGATATCCGTACTGGCGGTCAGAATCACCTCCGAATAAGCGGTATAGACTCCCCCATCGGGTGTAATTTCACCCGGAAAGGCCCCAATCACTTCGGTGGTTAGCGTATACGCGGCGGCTTCCGCTCCACCCGGATAGTGATATCCCAAGTCTGCCGGAGCCGTATCAAACGTATTATCCGTGCGAGTAGTTCCTTCTTCAAGCCCGATAGAAGCCAGATCAACACCTGGATTACCGGCGTCGATACAAGGGCTGCTTCCCGTCCAGAGTTGACCGGCTGTCGTATTACTAAGGTAGTAATCTCCCAGCGGACCGGTATAAAAACGGGGACCCTGAGCAAAATTGCCTTCTCCCGCAGTCCCGTCTTCAACACAACAGTAGCTGCTCATGACTCCAAGCAGATCGTGTGTTCCGTTATTCCAGAGAATACAATGGTTTACTGCGGTTAAAGCACTGGTCAAATCGGCCCTTACCGCCCCGCCGTACAAATCATCTTCCACCTCATTGCCTGCTATTGTACAAAAGCTGATTTCCGGTGCGCTGGACTGAATGACGTTTATTGCCGAACCATATTGTGCACTGATGTTGTCTACAATTAGACAGTTAAAAATTATTGGTGAAACATTTCCCTGTACAGTGGAGCCATTACACTCGATTCCACCTCCCTGACCGGTATGTACAACTTGATTCTCGTACAGTCGTTCCTTCAAACCCATATTGCCCCGGATCACGCAATTGGTGATTGTAGGCGCAGCATAGTAGCAGTCGATCCCGCCACCATATTCGGCCTGACAGTTCTGGATGACGCAATTCTGGATTGTCGGAGAGGAATTGTCGCATTCGATACCCCCACCGAAATCGGCCTGACCATTGAGGATCGTCACTCCCTCCAGAACCGAATCAGGCGTCTCCGCGGATTGAAAGACAAAGCCTCTGCCCTGTTGCTGGCAATCGATAAGACAGGTTGCAGGTCCGTCTGCACTACGAACCGTGATCGCCTTCCCTTGGAAATCGATATTGAAGTTACCCGCCCCCATATAATTGCCGGGCTGGATTACCACAACATCTCCGGCCGTCGCTGCATCAATGGCGGCCTGAATCGTTGGATAGGCGGTCGGAACAACCCGATCGACCGCAAAAACTGTAGACAGAAAGAGACATAACGTTACACTGATGAGTGCTTTACGCTGCATGGTAACACCATCCTCAAAAGGGTATTTCGAACTTCCGTATCCTCACGGGACTCCAACTCGATAGCGCAATAAAAAATTGCAAAGACCCTTTCCAGCAGGCCCTGCATCTAAAAAACATCGCTATTTCATCGGATTTAATCAGGAACAAGTTTAGGTTAAGTCTAACAGAACAGACCATCCAATGTCAAGTCTAAATGACTCAGAGGCAATCTTATGGGACTTGGTGTTTTTTTATCGGACCCCGTCATGATTATCATCCCCCATTACCCCATACGTCCTATAGTATAAACTTGGCCAACACTACAAGATAGGGAGGTTCAGATAAACCTATCTGTTACGAAATTTTTCAAAAAAAATGAGGAAATTTCCGGAGCAGCACCTAAAAACGGGTAATGTATTTACCGTATAGCAAAGTTCCGAAAGGTCCTTTGGAGATTATCTCGTCAAATCTCGATGTAAGTGATTTTCTGAAAAAGGGATATAGATTTTTTTCATCGGCCCAAAGAGCGGTCCTTCAGTTCTACCGCATCTGGCCCCCTTAGATAGACCGGGGTTAAAGTCACTGGATCAGTAAAAAGTCCTTGTGAGGCTTTTTTACGTCCAATCTGATAGACTTCATAAGCATCCGGATTCCAGTACGATTCCGGAATGAATTCGACTAGAGAGGATTCAAACCGCTTCTTATAAAAAACCAACCCCTCCCCAAGAAGCCAGATCGGCGAGGCTCCCCCTTCAATCCACTCCAGGAAATACTCAGGATTGACAAGAGAATCCTCCAAAATGCGAATACATCCCCCAGAATTGCGATGGAATGCAGCCACATAAAACTGCCCTCTTTTAGCGTCCAGTACAGTTCCAACCCTAGACACATTTATGTTCGTTTCCAAGGCAAACCGGGAGGCATTAGCCGATAAAGCCTCCATTGTGCTGATACAAACCAATTTAGCATTGGTACAGAAAGCGAACATTTTCGCCAAGGTAACGGAGATTCGAAGGCCTGTAAAACTGCCCGGTCCAATTGTCAGGTAGAAATGTTCAACCTGGCCGGCTTTTTTGCCAATCAAGCCTAACAAGTCCTGGATTGAAGTAAAAAGCTCCGAACTTTGTCGGACCATCCCGGAAAAGTCCCGTCGACCCAGGATTTCATTTCCTATGCCCAGCACCACGGATCCAAAACGACCCGATGTATCTACTGCAAGACAAACCATACTCTCTTTTGAGTCCGCCATACCTGTTCCGGGTTATCGATCCAAATCCGTCAAAAGTTACGTTAAAGCATCTCTGTCTTATAAATAAAAGCAGGAACCGAGAATATAGCCGTTCTTACCATTGATAACAAGGTTATGGGCGAACAATTTGATCGCCATATTTTTCTCTTGCATAAGAGGTTCTTTATGCTTACACTGATGTAGCTATCGGCATAGATTGGGTGCAATCGTCATGTAAACAGTTTTGTATCTTCATTTAAGGTAACTGGAGGCACATGGTGACCAGAAGGGTTAGCTCATCAGGGGTTTATGCACTGAACACTCTGGCAATTCTCACGGTTTTCCTCGGTATATTCTGCATCTTGACATCGACTCAGGGGCAGCCGGCCACGAAAGAAGAATCGCTTCAACAACGGGCCCGCATGGAAATCAAGATCGCATCCGAACAGGTTAAACGCGGCCTGTATAAGGAAGCGGAGGTGCAATTAGCCAAAATTCGTGAATCGTATGGAACGTATATCGCGGATCGGGATAAAACAGAACTGGACAAACTTTCCGAGCATGTCGCCACAGCGCTGGCCACCAGGACAGTCATCGCCGAAAAACTCCGGCAAAGCGATCAAATGGCAGCGGCGGAGAATTATACGGGCGCTGTTGCGATATTACAGGAAATCCAGAAAAGTCCGTACCTGCGCGACGCCGAACAGAAACAAGTTGCCGCTTCGATCGAAGATTTACAAGCCAAGTCACAGCAATATCAGAAACAGGTCCAGGAATTATTCAATAAAAGTCTGCGCCTGTATGAATTGAAAGAATACGACAAGGCCAAATTGGGTTTTGAAGAAGTCATCAAGACCGGTGTTCCTGTTGCTGGAAAGGATGGCAAGACAGCCCAGGACTACCTGGTCATGATCGCTTCTCAAACGAGCGTGCCTGAGACCGTAGAACCCGCCAAGTCCGATGCGACCACCACTATGAATGTAGAAGACGAGCTATTGGGCGCTCCGGAACAAGGTTCCGTGAGTCCTCCTAAAAACGTTTTATACGAAATCTCCGCCGAGCCGAAGCCGGAACCCAAACCACAACCGGAAGTCAAACCTGAGGTCAAGGCAGAACCTGTCGTTGTCGAGCCCGAACCGGAAACCAAGGTCGAACCTGTCAAGCCAATCGTTCAACCGGAACCCAAAACAGAACCGGAACCGGAGTTAAAACCCGAGCCGAAACCGGTAACCATATCGGAATCCAAACCGGAAACCGTACCCCCTTCAAAGGTGGAAACCGAAATCAAGACACCGACTGAAATTCCAACCGAACCGACACCTGCCTTACCCAAAGACGCTTATTTGAATCAGGTTCTGCGAGAACAAAAAATTCAGCGTGAATACACCAAGGCGATTGTCATGGATTCTGCCGCCAAAGCCGGGAGCCTGCTGGAAAAGAATCGGTTTACCGAAGCGCAGCAATCGCTGGCGACTGCGTTCCGTGTGGTTGAAAAGAATCGTTTACTCCTGGGTGACCAATACAAAACCCACATGGATGAATTGAATCTCTTACAGGATAAGATCAATACAAAACAAGCCCAGTGGCAACAAGCAGAAGAAGAAAGAATAAGAAAAGATATTGAACAACGGGCTGAAGAACTGACAACAGAAGCAGAACAACAACGTCAAAAAGCCATCAAAGATTATATGACACGTGCCAGGAATTTCAGTGAAGAAAGACGTTTTGACGAAGCCCTGGGACAAATCGAACAGTTGTTGGTTGTGGATTCGATGAACAATGACGCTTTGCTGCTCAAGCAGATGCTGGAAGATACCATTCGCTGGCGGTCGGAACTGCAGTTGAAGAAAGAAAGTGAAAAGCATGAGATGGCTCTGCTGGTGGAAACTTATAAGCAGGGCGTTCCATACGAGAAGGAAATGAATTATCCGGAAAACTGGAAAGAGATTGCTTCGCGCCGAAAAGAGGCGGTTACCGACGGTCGCAGTCCGGCGGACATGGCTACAGATCGTCAGCTCAATGAGGTGGTCAATCTTTCCATGCTGACCGAGCAAACCACCTTATCCGAAGCGGTCGAAATCCTGCGAAACAGTGTCGAGCCTCCATTAAACATGGCGGTTCTATGGCGCGACCTGAACGATACGGCTTTTATCACGCCGGATACTCCGATCCAGATGAGCGGGGCTGGTCTGACCTCGATCCCCCTGCGTACGGGTCTGGATCGTGTCCTCCAAGCAGTTAGTGGTCCGCAAGCACTGTCTCCCCTGGATTATACCATCGAAGACGGTGTCATCAGTATTGCCACCCGCGACTCTCTTCCGACTCGATTTGAAAACCGGGTCTATGATGTCGGCGAATTACTCAGTCCTCCCTCGTCCGGGTATGGCATGATGGGCGGCATGGGCATGGGTGGTGGCATGGGAGGAGGCATGGGTGGTATGGGTGGCGGCATGGGAGGCATGGGAGGCGGCATGGGGGGCATGGGAGGCGGCATGGGAGGCATGGGCATGATGGGCGGCGGCATGGGAGGCATGGGCATGATGGGCGGTATGGGAGGCATGGGAGGCGGTATGGGAGGCATGGGAGGCGGTATGGGAGGCATGGGAGGCGGTATGGGCGGCATGGGTGGTGGCATGGGAGGTGGCATGTATGGAGGTGGAGGTGGCTATACCCAGATGCAAGCTCGTATGCGAGCCTATCAGATCATTTATATTATTCAGGAAACCATCGAGCCGGACAGTTGGTACGATGCGGGGGGCGAAGGCCGAATCAATGAATTTGGCGGTACCCAGCTTATTGTCTGGCAAACTCCGGAAAATCATACTCGGGTGCGGGAATTCCTGGATCGAATGATGGCGCTGCTGGGCCAGCAGGTCGCGGTGGAGGCACGATTCCTCCTGGTGGATGAACACTTCCTGGAAGATATCGGTCTGGATGTAACGATCAATACTCTGGATTTGGATAAATTTCAACTCGGAACGACGGCCGATCCTACCAGCGTGATCGAAATGGACTCCTTCGAAGCAAGCCGACCCAGCAGTACTGATGTTTCGGGCTCATTGGCAACGCTGGCCGCCTCGAATCCGGCTTTGAATTTCGGCCTCTCTTATACCGGCGCAATAGACGATCTCCAGGTGGACTTTATCATTCGTGCCACGCAGATGCACGCCAATTCCAAAACGTTGACGGCCCCGAAGGCAACAGTCATGAATGGGGAATCAACAAGGATCAGCGTCAATACAGTTACCAACTACAAGTCGGACAGCGAAATCGAAAGTGAGACAATCACCACCACCGGCACGGATCGAACCTTTACCTACTGGACCCATGAAATCGATCAGATCTCGGACGGGATTCAAATGATGGTAACGCCGGTGATCACAGCCGACAAGAAATATGTCATCTTGAATATCGAGACAATGTTAAACGACGTTACGTTTACACAGGACACTGTTCAGGCGGTGGATCCGGGTACCGGAACCCTCCTGACAGACACCTATGATCTGCCTGTTAACCAGATCTCGCAGATCACGACGCGTGTTTTAGTACCGGACCGGGGAACGGTGTTGCTAGGCGGTCTGACGATCACAGCCGATGCGGAAATCGAATCCGGTATTCCCGGCCTGGCCAAATTGCCGATTCTCGGACGATTGTTCTCCAATCGCAGCGACGTCAAAGATAAGCGAATCCTGCTGATCCTTGTCAAACCGAGTATTATCCTTAAGGAAGAGGCCGAGCAAGATGCCGTGGCCGCAATAGAGGCCAGTGGTGGCTAACCTGGATCTTGGCGGAATGAGGAATTAGAGGCCTTGCCCTCCAGAGCAAGGCCTTTTTTATTCGAACTGATGAATCAGGATTCGATGGAAATAACTTTCTGCCTGATAGCTTCATATCCTAGATGCAGGAACAAATGATCCAGGATCACCATGGCCGTATAATTTTCCGCCACCGGCCAGATACGCCCGACAATGGTCGGATCCCGTCGGGTGATCGCCGCCAGGTCGGTGTTCCGACAGGTATATTTGTCAATGGTGTGCTGGGGTTTATCGATGGTTGGTGTCGGCTTAATGGCTAGACGAACCACTATATCCTGTCCCGTCGTAAGCCCGCCGGTAATGCCGCCGGCGTTGTTGGAATCGAAGATAACTTTCCCATTTTCCGAATGTATCTGATCATTGGATTGATAGCCGGTCATGTCCTTGACGGCAAAGCCAGCCCCTACCTCCACTCCTTTGACGGCGCCGATACCCAGCATACGCCCAAGTTCGCCATCAAGCTTGCAAAAGACCGGTTCACCCAAGCCAACAGGAACTCCGGTAATCCGAACTTCCACTACCCCTCCCGATGAATCTCCGGTTTTGGTGATTGTATTACATGCCTCCAGCATCGCCTGAGCGGTATCAATATCCGGACAGTTCACGACAGGATGGATGTTATATTGCTCCAAGACTTCTTCATTCGTTATTTTCGGTGCTTTCGAACGAATCGCATCGATTTCCTTTTCGACTTGTGCCAAGACCTGCATTTTTTCCAAAAATCGCATGTCCCGTGTAATCCGTTGTTTGACATAAATTTCCTGGAAGAAGGGATCCAGGTCATGTCGCATTGTTTTATATCGTTGGGTCGATTCAAAAGCCGTCTTTGAATCCACGGAAACACATCGAACTCCGGCCATTTCGCGAATAAAAGAGAACACCTCAATACCGAATAATTTGAGTACTCTTTTGGCCACATACCCGGCGGCAACAATCGTCGAAGTATATCGGCCGCTGAACAATCCGGCACCGATCGCGTCATCATCCGGTCCATATTTAGTAAAAGATGCATAGGAGGCATGACCGGGTCGGGGGGTTCGGTTCGTGTCCTGATACTGCTTAATGTGAATAAAGTGTCGATCCAGATTGGGGATCAGGATTGTCAGCGGTGTGCCATTGGTATGGTGCCTATTGCCGGCATTTTCAATAGTATCGGCCGCATTGACTCCGGAATAGATCACTGGTAGATCCGGTTCCTTGCGGGGACTGGAAAGCTCATCGGCCCCGGGTTTGCGGAGGAGCAGATCCCCATAGATTTCCTGCTCGGTAAACACCATCCCCGGCGGAAGGCCTTGTATCACTGCCGTCAAGCCTTCCTGATAGGATCCGCCGGCGACTGTTACTTGAAAGCATCGTCCAACATGACAACCAATCACTCTTTACTCTCCTGATAAAAACATGGATATTGTTTTAGCATGTTTCTATTTATAGAAAAAACTGCTTTGTGATGCAAGGAAAACTCTGACAGCGATGTTATTTCTGATCCCAACCGGGTCGAAGTCGTTCCTGGACTTCCCATGCATCCAGAAGGACCAGCGCCGTCATGTTTTCAATAACGGGGATGACGCGAGGAACGATACAGGGATCGTGTCGACCATGGGTTTCGATAGGCTGATTTTGAAGGTTTGTATCGACAGTTTTCTGCGGTTTGGCGATGGAAGAGGTCGGCTTGACGGCAATTCGTAATATAATCGGTTGTCCTGTGGAAATACCTCCAGTGATACCTCCGGCATTGTTTGACATAAAACCGCCATCGGCCATATTGTCATTGGACTGGCTGCCCCGCATGCGGGTCAATGCAAAACCCTCGCCTACCTCGATACCTTTAACAGCTCCTAAGGTTATAATTGCACCGGTCAGGCGAGCGTCCAATTTCTGAAAGACCGGATCGCCCAATCCCGCAGGCAGACCATGGATTTCCAACTGGATGATCCCCCCAACCGAATCGTTGTCGTCTTTGGCCGCCAGGATCGCCTGGACCATCTTCTCGGCCGCTTCCGGATCGGCACAGCGAACCGGGTTGGATTCAATAGCTTCGTAATCACATTTTTGCACAGCAATGCCGGCAATTTCGATGGCATGGGCCACGATTCTGATCCCGCGTTTGGTCAATTCCTGGCGGGCAAAAGCCCCGCCCATCACCCGACCGGCTGTTTCACGACCGGAGGAACGTCCCCCGCCGCGATGGTCGCGTATTCCATACTTTTGATAGTATGTAAAATCGGCATGTCCGGGCCGGAAAAGATCCTTGATGCCTTCATATTTGGATGAATCGTGATCCCGATTAAAGATCGCCATAGCGATCGGGGCACCGGTGGTTTTTCCATCAAATACGCCGGAAAGGACTTCCACTTTGTCTTTTTCATCACGGGGCGTCGTGACTTCGCTCTGTCCGGGACGACGACGATCAAGCTGGTTTTGGATCTGTTCCAGCGGAAATTCGATTCCCGGTTTTACTCCATCCAGAACAGCGCCGATAGCCGGCCCGTGACTCTCGCCGAATGTCGTCACACGAATGATGTCACCATAGGTATTGGCGGCTCGGCAACGGATGGTCAATTCTTCCATGATATATCCCATTGCCTCCTGCGCAATTTGGGCGGGCGTTTTATTGGTTGTGTCGATCACAGCATCAGCATACGGACTGAGAAGCTCCTGACGATAGGAAACGTTCTGATCGAGTTGTCGACGGGCGTCAGGCCCACTCAGCCAGGGTGGAATTCCATCCCTGGCAATACGGCTCCATAACGTAGCGGGATCAGCAGTCAGATAAATTAAAACGGCCTTTTTTCGCAAAGCCCGTCGGCTGGTCGGATCCAACAGGCTTGAGCCGCCACATACGATCAGTTTCCAGTCAACCTCACTCAATTGAACGGCCACCTTTTTCTCAACAGCACGAAATTCCTGTTCTCCGTGCTCGATGAAAATCTCGCGACAGGTGTGCTTTTCACCGGTTTCCTTCTCGAAACACTCTTCGATTAGACGATCCGTTTCGACGGCTTCCAGGCCGGTCAATTGGGTCAGTTCGGTAGCAACGGAACTTTTACCTGCCGCTTTCGGTCCTGCCAGTACAATTTTCAAGACTTTCCCCTTACTTCCATTTTCGCACCCAAGGCCTGCATCAGATTCACATATTCGGGAAATGTGACATGAATTGCTTCGGCAGTATCGATGATGGTTGTCCCATCCATGGCCATTCCCGCCAGACTCAAGGCCATTACAATCCGGTGATCACCCCAGCCGTTCAGTTGTGTCGGTCGAAGTGTTTTACCGCCATGAATGATCAATCCATCTGTAAGCTCTTGTACAGCAGCACCCAGTTTTTTCAATTCCGACGCCATACAGGCAATCCGGTCCGTTTCCTTGTTTCGGGCCTGAGGCACATTGATCAGATGTGTTGTCCCTTCGGCAAAAACCGCTGTTACTGCCATGGCGGGCAACGCATCCGGGGTTCGGTTCATATCAATTGTCGTACCTCTTAACATCCCTCCCTTGATGGAAACACCATTGGATTCAACCTGGATATCGGCCCCCATTTGTTTCAGATAATCGACCACGGCCTTGTCTGGCTGACTGTCCGAAAAATCGAGCCCCCGCAAAGTCACATTGGCATCCAGCAAGGTTCCGGCGCATAGGAAAAAGGTTGCACTGGAGAAATCCGCCGGGATGAAGGCGTCAAAAGCCTGATAATGCTGCCTGCCGGGAATCCGGAAATACTTCATTTCGTTGTTGTCATATCGAATACCTTGTCGATCCAGCCAGTCCAAGGTGATTTGTACGTAATCCGGTTCATGGAGCAGAGTAACTTCAATCTCAGTGTCCTTTTGCGTCAATGGACAAGCAAGAAGCAGACTGGATAGATATTGACTAGTCTTACATTCAATCCTGGTTTTTCCACCAATCAATGTTCCTGAAACAGCAACAGGAGCACAATTATTCCCTTTGAGTGATTCTGCCCCGGCGCCCAGATCGCGTAACGACTGCAGCAACGGACCGACCGGGCGAGCCTGAATCTGTCCATCTCCGGTAAAAACGACTTTTGCCTTTGGATTGCACAAAGCAGCCGAACCCAATGCCACACGAAGTGTTGTACCGGAATTTCCCACATCAATTACTTTGTCCGGGATCTGAATCCGCCCATTTATTCCTTCTACTTCCCATACAGAATTATTCCTTGTCTCGATCTGTGCTCCCAGCAACCGAAAGCACTGGACAGCACTCAATGTATCATTGGATGGCAGTGGATTGCGAATCCGGCTCACTCCCTGTGCTAAGGAAGCGATGGCTATGGCCCGGATGGTATGGGATTTCGAACCTGGAATCGAAACTTCGCCCTGTAAACTCGACTTTTCAACATAGAGCTGCATAAATATCCTCGTTTGGACCGAATTACAAAGATGTTTTATACCAAAAAGACCTAAAAGCGAGAAGAAGGTTTCCTGCAATTAGGCGTTTCAAGAATAGGAATTTCATACACAAGAACCTAAGAGAAAAATACCACTCAGGTTGAAAGATCGATATAATTATGTAACAATTTACGGATAGACTCGTCTAAATGTTTGGAAAGGAGTTGCCATGAAAACACCTAAATATACGACATATTTACCCCATAACAGGAAGGTTCGCTTTCATAAATCAGGCCGAACCAGCACATTTATACTTATCGCTTTAATTCTAATCCTTGCAGGTGCAGCATTTATGATACTGGCAGTATCTCTTGCCGGAAAAAAAGCGGAAAAGCTGCCAATAGTTATTTCTCGCAGCAAAGGATCTGCCGGTCCCAGCCTTGCCTCCAGTACTGAAACAAAATGTACTCGATTGACCAATTACTGTCTGGATGGACAGGATAACATCCTGGCCTGTGATGGTAAGGAGAACGTTATCCGGGTGATTACTCCGGAGGACACACTTAAAGCTGTGTGGAAACTTAATTTTTCCCCCGAAGCAATTGACCACCGTAACGATGGTACGTCTTTGGTATCCGGTGTGGGTAAGATTGCTCTTCTGGATTCGGACGGTAAAATCCTCCGAACTGGTTCCATCCCGGGAATCACCACCACCGGACTGGCCAGTACCGGGACAGACGTTTTCGCGGCGGTTCGCGAACCCAATAGTTATAAATACTCTATCTATCGCACAGATGAAACATTTTCCGATCCAAAACAAATCGTAACCGATCTTCGCGGATGCTGTGGACAACTGGACATTGCCGCCAAAGACGGAATTGTATATCTTGCAGCCAATTGCGAGTTTGCTGTCATTCAATATGATCGGGAGGGTAAAGAAATTCGTCGTTTCGGCAGTAGAAAACAAGGTAATAAAGGTTTGTTTGAAGGTTGTTGTGAGCCCAAAAACGTATGTTTTGATTTGCAAGGAAATTTATATACAGCCGAGTCTAACGGCTGCTGTGTGAAAAAATTTACCTCTGACGGGACATTTCTCCAAAATATGGGAACAGCTTCCGGCATCCAGGGTTGCGTCCGGGTTACCGTGGCAATAAGTTCAGATAACAACAAGATTTACATGCTGGATACAACACACAATGTGATACAAGTCATTCAGTAATTCCTTGTTAAACCCTGAAATAGAAAATCCTTTCTTTTTTTAAATTGTCTATTGTTATTTACTTGCCCAGCCGATAAGTTATGGGACTGTATGACTGTGAGTATCCGGAGGGTAGAGGTAGATTTCCTGGTACCATACAGTATCACTTTACTTCTCACAGCCAGGAAATTACAGGAAGTCTGAATTACTCGAAATGGGTGTAGAACAAACGAAGAAACACGCGTGGTGGCGCGGGGCATCTGTGTTTGCAGTTGCGTGGATTTTCTCCGGCGCCGTAAACGGGGGTATGATTGAGACCGGTCGTCCGTTAGTATGGGGACTGGACAATCAGACTTTAAAGATTCCCGCCGGCTATGTTCTTACCGATGCATTGATTACGATTCGACAAGAAACATTGCTCTCAGAGAGCCGGCAGTTAAGTGTGTATGTGCTTAACAATCCCTCCATTGGCCTGCATTCTTATGGTTCCCATGAACAATCGGTCCTGCAGGAAACAGCTCAACCGGCCGCTACGATTACACTTGATTCCAGTCAATCGACGGATACGATGATTGATCTGGAAAAATGCGACAAACCGGACTCCTGGGTATGGGACATCTTCCGTCGTCCCTTCCTGTTGGAAATCAGCGATTCTGAGCCGGCGCTTTATTCCTCCTCTTTACTGGAACTGGTTGATTACGCCGGAACGGATACCGGATTTGGTCTGGCTTTTCTTACGGATGGAGAACCTATTCAATGGGAGTCGCTGGAACTGCGTGTGATTGCCGGTCCTCTTGGAATAACTGGACCTCAGATCAGCCGAACCTATACTATAACGCAGGAAACGTTCTCAAAGAATGACTTATCGCAATGGCAACCTCTCGAAGTGGAAATCCCCTCGGTTTCTTCCTTTTGGCGCCTCAAAGACAATACGCTGGCAACACAGCCGGTAGGCAACCAACCCATTCCTTCCGATACTCCAACAATTCAAAGTTCCTGCCTGGCCTATCAACGATATTCAGACTTACGGAATTTTCAGACCCAGATTACGATCACCCCACAAACCAGTGGATCTGTCGGTGTCTTATTCCGCTATAAAGACGATAATAATTATTTCCGTTTTTCATGGAACTCTTTAAACGGACGAAAACTGGTCAAGAAGACCAATGGGGTTTTTGTCGTTCTGGCCGGCGATACAGTGTCCTATAAACCAGGTCAGTCCTATCGTTTTTGGATTGAAGCAGACGAAGACCGCATTCGTGTTTCTATCGATGACAATCTTATTTTTTCCGTTCAAAATTTTGAGGTCGAGGCAGGCCGGCTTGCCTTATACACATTGGCCGGTACCGAAGCGCGATTTGATAATCTAAGTGTCAATTCCTACCGGTACAATCATGTCCCAACACTGATTGTGGATGGACCCGCTAATGGTATTGTGGACCAACCTTTGACCTATTTTCTTGATTGGACCGACCAGGACGGCGATCCGATTTATTTAACCGTACCGGAAGGAACTCCCGGTTTATCTTTTGATACAAAGACCTTTGAATGGACAGCCAGCCAAGTTGGAGATTACAAGCTTGTCTTCAAAGCCAGCGACAATATCGACACCATTAGTCGATTCGTCCGATTGCGTATCACAAGCGGCGTCACAGAAACTCGCCGAAGCCGATAAATCTAAAGTCTCCCGATCAATCTCCATTCATTTCAAATCGATCCGTATCGTGGATTTCCCCTTCAGATGGATTGTCAGAAAACCTGTTTTATCATAAGTATATGAAGAATCCGCCTTTTTTGCGGTCCATTCGGTATAGCTTACCTTCTGTGGCGAGGTATCCATGCCGGATACCAACAGGGTATAGGGAGTATCGGCAATCCCCTCGACAGTGAAAGTAATTCTGTCTCCATTTTCCTGCATGTTGCTTATCCGACAAGGAGCATGAAGGAACCACGGTTGTGTCGTCAGCCTTTTCATGTTATACAATGGCGGCTTTCCAAATGCCTGCGGGGTATAGGCTCCGACCGTGCCGGGATTAATCGCCGGTCCGTCACTGATTTGCTGTCGAAGATGGAAAAAGTCAGGCAGCAATCCCTGGCGTTCTTTGTCACGTTCGGGCCATGTCATTTGCAATCCGGCCATCGTAATGCCGTTAGCCAGTTGTCGCCATGGGCCCGAGCCGTCACAATCGGCCAAAAGATGCAGTGCCGATCCATAGACCAAACCGCACCACTGCACGGGCTGACCGAACCAGACCGGAGCGACCCAGTTAGTAGCGCCCAATACGGCAATCGTTGCATAGGGACCGACCGGACCATCGGTAGGATTAACAAGGTAAATAAATGGTACTCCTGTCCAGGCCCAATATCGCGCCTGTTCCAGATACTCCTTGTTGCCGCTAAGGAGATAGCCATAGACATATGCTCGAATCATGTGTGCGCAGGCAAGGATATCGGGTGTATGCAGTGGAACTTCCCACGTCTGTGCGCCGCGGGGCACGGAGTTGGCATAGAGAACGGTCTGCTTGTCCAGAAGAGCCAGGCCGTCCCCAATCAGTTTCTTATCACCGCACAGAGCGGCAGTCTCCAGAACGTCGGCAACAAGATGTCCTCCCAAGCCATTGGCGTGATCGGCAAAATGCGTTTTGGCATAATCAGGCCGACCATCAACGGATTGGTAAAGGATTCGTCCCCGTTCATCGAATTGTCGGCATTGCATCAGGGCCTGCCGTTGACGCATCCGGACATATTCTTCCACTCGGCCAAACAGAAGCGGCGGGACCGGCAGACGAACATGGGAAACCGAACTGGAAAAAGGATCACCCGGCTGAAGCTCTTCGAGTGTCTTTTCCACACCGGCTTGGAGTCTTTCGGCAAGGGCATGATCCGTAGTAGAGCGCGCCAGCCAGTGCATATACATAGCCGCATCAGCGGCAGGTGTCGGACCGAAACTATCCCCCCAGACGGCATGACGAAAACGCCAGTTCCGATTGGCCGCCGAATCCAGCCAGCCATGAGCCAGCAATTCGACCGCACGGGTAAAGCCGCCATCGAATTCGGGAAGTTCCGGTAGACCTTTAAGGCGGACATATTGCTGTACTGCGGGAACAACGCTGTCACCCTGACCGGCGATGATCCATCCTCGAACAGTAACCGCTTGATTTGCTTTAAGTCGAATGGGTGAATGAGCAACTAAATTATTCGGAAAGCGAAGGGATCCAACGCCGGGTCCGGAGAGCCACATAGCATGTGCATTTGATCCGAACACAGTATCAGGAGAATCATATCCGGACGCGACCAATTCCGATTTTTCCCAGATCAGTCCGATGTACTGCCCTTTCTGTTCAATTGCCATCAACGGGAACGTAATTTTAACGGGATCGGGGATACGCCGGACATGTTCCGGACCAGCAATATCCGCTGTACTGCTGGAAGGCTCGTCAGCCAGATACTCCAAACCACAGAACAATCCCTGGTGTTTCTGTGTACCATATGAATTCAATCCGGGCAGCAAGGTAATCCATGGGAGGAGGACAACGTCACGGGGTTGATCAACAGTAATCGAAGTATGAAATTCCAAACAATTTTGATCTAGCAAAGGTACGAATGTCCTTGAAATCTTCCATTCGGCTCCCCGAGAATCATTCAGTACAGCCTCTTCCGTCAAGTGATTTTGCTTCTCAAGATGAACCGAGACTTTTGTCTCGCTCAGGACAAGCCATTCGGTCTTATCATCCCACTGCACTCCGATCATTTCCCCCGTATAACCGCAAGCCATATTCATGTCGGAAAACCGAACAGAAAAATTACCCCACATATCAGAGGAATGACAGAGAACCAAGGACCCGGCTTTACTTGTGAGGGATCGTAACGATCCGGATTGCGCTTGAGGAGGTTTGAAAGCGGGCGTTTCAGGTCTTTGGAGTGCTTCAACTCGGATAAACCGGACAACCGTCAGGCCTTCTCCGTGGCAGGGATCGAAACGGAAACGTGTTCCTATTCCCATCGAATCGCCAATCATGACTACGTAATCATGCCACAGATTATCGTTAAAGAGAACAAAACTCCGTACCCGTTCGGCGGCAAACGATCTGCCATAAAAGACCTGCCCTGAGCCATCGGTATTGGAACGCACTCGCAAGGTCAATCGGACGAGACTTCCTTCAGGAATATCGACTGCCGGTCCTTCAATCCAGGGATCCAGGCCGGTGGATTTTACGATTAAACCCTCAGAAGTACTTTGGACTGGAGCCACTCGCTGGTTACCGCTCCATCCATGTGTTCCTTGTGTAAAATCCCATTCCACGATGGTACCGGCATGCAATACTTCAAAGACAAAACCCAGAAGGCACGGTAGAACCATGTATCGTAGTTTTCTCATAACAACTCCCATAAATGTAAGGACGTGTTTTCCCTGGTCCGTTATAAAGAATTATCTTTCTGGATCGAAAGGGCCACTTCCGGTCCGAAATTTTCCGGTTTTGGCCATGCTTTTTTGTCCCTCTGTTTATGTTGGTAATCCTTGCTAATACGCCGGCCATTTTCACAATCCAGCCAGATCAGGTGGTAGTTCCCCAACGGCAGGTTTTTTAATCCTAACCGCGCCATACAATTTGATGAGTAGAGTATATAGCAATCTGGCCCTGCCAGGATATATGTTGTATCCTCATAAGCCAACTCATCCTCAGGCCGCATGCAGACAAAATTTGTCTCTTCAAAAAAACGAACCAGCATACCACAATCATATAAATCCTGTATATCGGTAGTAACGATATCCATTCGCAGGATCATGACGTACGCCCCGGCCATGGCACAAGCCCAGTTCCTTCGCCGCATCTCGATGCCGGTCCCGTGATCAGCACATTCGGACATATTCAGGTTATAACGGCCTCGAGCATTGTCCCATGCCTCCACTAAACCTCCATGCAAATCACCAATTGTCGGAATATTGTATTGGACGGCAAACTGGTCGATGTTCGGATCCTCGGCAAATTCGGAAAAATCCAGCCCGTGATTTTTATGCACTGCAATGACATGGTCATGGTCGTCCGCATTACGTATCTCGGCGGCAATTCTTTTCACTCGCTCCGTAGAAAGGGCTTCTGCATACTCTTCGGCAATGCACCAGATCAGATTTTTATGGTGTTCAAAACGGTCTACCAAAGTATGGATGAATTGCTTCTCAGGAGTTTTGACCTGATCTCCAGTTTTCCATACATTGGCACTGTCATCGTAAAGGAAAAGAAAGATGACGATCCCGCTTTCATCCATTACCGTAAACCAGGTTTCCCATTGGTTCAGCACGTTGGAATTGATTCTTTTATTCGGATCATGATTTTTAAAGGGATTGTGTGTCCGGTCTCCATCGCCGCCATGGGAACGAATCGCCTGAATATATATGCAATTGGCTCCGGTTCCCTTGAGTTTTTGGATGATCTGCATCTGATCCCCGGTACGCGTACCATCAGGATTCAATGCGCCACGATACAGGAAATCCTCCGGATCCCCGGGGCCACACATGAATAAAGGTTTTCCACCTTTTCGCATCAGCCAGGCAGGGTATTGGGGATGAACCGTGATTTGGCCTTTCTGCGCACAGGCGATCTGCTCGAATCGCTGCGATTCTACAGCGGATGACTTACTTTGCACCGGCAGCACGCTCAGCCAAAAAGATATTGCTGAAATCATAACGGAAGTCATGCAAATTCCTCCCTTCAGAGTTTGTCGCTACTCTTTTTCAAATCGCGAGGGAAAATCTTCTTTGAGTCCGATCTGAGAAATATCAATTGGCTTAAAGCCGAGTTGTAATGCAGGTGAGTCGGGAGCAAGTGAGAAATCCCGTTGTGATACATTTTTGAATCCTGGATCGGCAGCGATGCTGTGTACATCAAACTTACTATCGTAAAGCTGTTTCCACTGATCCATTGAACCGTCCGCAGGAGATCCTTTGACACTGACCTGGCCACCAGGATCATAGAACAGGTTGAAATCACAAGCTGTAATTCGATCGTCGGACCAGTTGACAAATCCATAGGCATAGGCTGTACTCTTTCGCTGCACACCGTCCCGAGAGGTATAGTCCTCCGCCTGGATCAATAGAACATGCTTGCCTTGTTGGGTTTTGGGCAAACTCGTCTCATCAGGCTTCCAGACAGGATCATTGGCCAGGACCAAGGCGTCAAGATTGATACCGCCGCCTTTGGTATTGGTCCATTGCAGTGTATGCACTCCGCTTGCCAGCTTTACCAAAGCCGTCTGTGACCATTGCTGTTTGCCCCAGTCGCCGGTATCTGGCAGATTATTAAGTAGAACGGGCATCCTTTTGTCAACTTGGATTTCCGTGCGTCCATCCATTGCTTTCAAACCATAAGGAGCGTTATGGCAGGCATATCGAAGCCATACATAATAGTCGCCGTCTATCGGGACCTTGATTCGCCATGTCAGTATTGATCCTTTGTTTTGAAGATTACCCACACCGGAACCGAATGAACCTTGAGAGACATTCACTGCGGCAGGTTCAAAGTAAAAGATATTTCGTAGATAACTGTGATGGTCACATCGTTCATCGGCCATGAAAAACGAACGAATTCCCACATCGCAGATCGAGCTTCCAATCAAAATGTTGTTCTCTATATGGTTGCCGATTCCCTTGGTGTAAATGCACTGGTTATAATCGGTACCGATTACGCCATAGATGATATTATTAGTAACCGTCCAGTAGTCGGCCTGATCGTCGAGGTAGATTCCGCTTTGCAGGTTGAACTCACGATTGCCCGTGTCATGGATCAGATTATGATCGATCGTATTATCCCGACCCGAGCCCCAGCTTTCAATCGCCCCAGTGTCCTGACTGTCCAGATTCGTGTTATGAATATCGTTATAGGCAATCCGGTTGTTCCGGCCGGGCATATAGTCATAACGATTCTCCCAGGTCATTCCTTCCACCTTACCTTCGATCGTCTTGTAGCGGGCTCCTTTTACACTGACGCCGTATCGAGGCATATGATGGATATGATTGTGAAGAATCTGGTTGTGTCCGCTCTGACTGATACGAACGCCATAGCCATGCCCGATGAGACGTCCGCAGTGATGAATATGGTTGTTTTCAACAATGTTGTGATGGTTGTTCTGATCCGGTCCCGGACCTCTGCCCTGAAGGGATACACCGTGCTGGCCATGATAGCGAATCCGATTGCCTTGCACCCGGACCTGTTGGGCCCTGTCGTGAATCATGACACCGACAACACCGGCATTTTCGATAGTGCAGTATTGGATCGAACAGTTTTGGGCATTGCTGATATCGACGGCATTTTCTTCGCAGATACCGATATCCAGGCCTTCCAAATGAAGATTCTCCACAGGCTGATCGTTTGTTCCCCTGATACAAATCACATTCTTCGCTGTTGAAAGGACCATTTGGGCTTGTCGGATATTCAAGGCTCGGGGCCATACATAGATCTTTCCCTGTGTGCGAGAGATATAACACTCACCGGCAACATCCAGCAACTCCAACAGGTTTCTTACATAGTACCGGTTACCGGTCCGCAGACGGGTTTGGGCCGTATCTAATACAAGCATTTTTTTTCGTGTATCAACAGCGGCCAGAGAATAGGTATGGTTAAACCAATCGTGATACGGCCAGAGGTTGACCTGGGCATCGGAGATATCCCAGCGAGCCGGATTCATGTCTTCCGGATGATAGGTAAAGGCCAATTTGCCATCGGCCTCTGCCGGTTCGACCAGTTTGAAGTAGCCTTCATTGGGGGTTCGTGCCCATGGCATCCATACTCCATCTTCAAAGAATTGCGTTCCTTTGAGATGTTTGGGAAACTCGGCTACATATATGTGCCCTTGGTGTTTTTCCCATTCATCCAGTTTTACGCCACCTGTCAGGACCGGAATATCCTGTCCATATGCCGCATAGGTGATTCTATACTTATCCGTGCCGGAGTCTTCGGGGCCAAATGTGATCCCGTAAGGAAGGTAATAAGTGCCGTCTTGTATCAGAACAACAATATCCTTCGTCAAACCCTGTCTGATATGTTTGCCGACTTCATCGCGTGCCCGCTGCAGAGTGGCAAACGGCAAGGCCCGTGTTCCGGGATTGGCATCATCACCTCTGGCGGAAACGTAGAAGTCGCCAATACGTCGTATTTGCTGCTCCGCTTGACAGTTCTGCCCGCTGAGAAAGAGTATCGCTACTACCCAAAATCCAAACCATACCACTTGTCTGTAACGATTCATGTGTTCTCCTGCAAAACCTGTTCTGTCGGATGCCGTTTCTCTGATAGACGGATTCGAAGGGCTTTGTATTTCTCTTTTTATCCCGCTTATTGAGATTGACAGAACAGAAATGCCGGCGACTCCGTGATGGGAAGAGAAATCCCACCATCCTGCTTGCTGACAATCGGAATCGTTTCGGGATCTTCTATTGTCAACGGCATTCTCTCGATCTTTTCAACCGGCCCCACAGTAATTGTTCTGTTGACACTTCGCTCGTTTCTTGTGGGTGACCATGCGGCAAAGATCAATTTTTTCGAATCGGTCTCATGCTTGTAACGATAGACATACAAATCACCGGTTTTTTGGATGACGATTCCATCAAAACGATAATCACCCAGTGTTCGGTACAGATAAGCCATCGCATAAAAGGAAGGTTTGGGGGTGTAATTGCGCGTCAGTCCGCTGGAGCCGTGCACCTGCGGCTGGTCGGTGTCATTAAACCAGAACATATAGGCTCGATCCAGATCCATCGCGGAGAAGACCAGAAACGAACGTACCAGGTAGCGGGCCTGCTCCAGCTCCGTCGAACCGATCCAATCCTTGAAAGTCCCTTCCTTGGGCGCCGGCTTGGTCGAAGCATCCCAGCCGAATTCAGTGATCCACACTTTCTTGCCGGGGGCGTTTCGATTTCGCCAGTCGATAATTTCCTGTGCTTCCTTAAGATATCGGATGGATGGATCTTCCGGATAACTCCTTTCCCACGTCGGCCAGCCCTGGACCTGGGCATAGCTGTGAAAGTTGATCACATCGTAGAGATTTTCCAGGCCTTTGATACATTCCAGGCTTTTGGCGTATTTATGGCTCTCGCCGGGAGTCATCGCGCAGGTTACAATTTTCAGTCGGGGATCACCCAGCCGCATCCCTCCAGCCATGTGAGTGAATACCTTCCGATAGGCGGCATCGTCATAATGTCCCGGTTCGTTACCGATTTCCGCCGAGGTCACAAGGTCACGCCCTGACGGACCGAAAAATCGCGCAAAGGCAAATCCGTACGTTTCGGCATCACGTGGAAGATTGATCCAGCTATCCGCCTCTATCTCACCGAGCTGAATGCTCGCGTTGATCTCAAAACCGGCCTTGTTCCAGCCGGCGTACATCGTCTCCCAGTTCACACGATTATGAGCGAAAGGAAAGATGGGCCAGAAATCCGTTCTTTCCTTTCCCAGATCCCAGTTGAGTCCGTGGTAATCACGTACAAGCCGACAAACGGGCTGATACAAATCAGGCTTGAACTGCACGGTATGCACGCACATACCCATGAAGTCTTTCATCAAAGGTCGGTTTTCGGCATGTACGCTGCAGACATACACACAAATCATCACAAGCAGAGAAATGGAATCCTTTTTCATCAATCACTCCCTTCCCACTAAACAGGATTCGAAATTTTGTCCGCTGTGTCAGGACAACTCAAAATCGAACTGTTTTTCAAACAGAGCCTCGAAATCGAACACATCATCAAAATCTTCGATGCGGTCTTCCTCCTGTGCACTCATCCAGCCGTACCGGATCATCAAATAAACAATCTCTCCCAGATCACGCGTTCGATGCACCCCCCATTGTCGCCATACCATCCTTGCCAGTCGGCCCCATCGCTCCATGGCCAGATTCGCCAGCCCATAGGCCAGTTCCTCACCACTGATATGACGGGGACCTGCGTCTTCTTCCTCTTGGGATTCGGCTTCTCGAATACGCTGAATGGTTGCACCGAGTCCCTCATAGACGAATTTAAGCGCCTGCACATTATAGCGCCCATCTTCACAGGCAATCTCCTCAATACTCTTTTTGGGTTCAGTCATATATCTGTCTCACGAGCAACGATTTGAAACCGGTCTCTTAACGCACCCGCTGTCCCGGTTCAGCACCCGGATCGACACTTAGCATAAAGATTTCCGTGTTCCCGGGCCCGGCGGCCAGAATCATTCCCTCTGAGACGCCAAACCGCATCTTGCGCGGCTGCAAATTAGCAACGCAAACCACCATTTTCCCTACAAGCTCTTCAGGCTTATAGGCTTTTGCGATACCGGCAAACACGTTTTTCTTGAGTGCTCCCAGATCCAGTTCCAACGCCAGAAGTTTGTCGGCTCCCTCGACGGGTTCGGCTTTGCTGACGCGGGCGATCCGCAGATCGACTTTCATAAAATCATCATACGTACATTCCAGCGCCAGCGGCTCATCCAGTTCCACTTTGGACTGTCGGGCCGCTGCATTTTCTTTGCTTTCTTCCACCATTGCCTGCACCTTTTCCTTTTCTACTCGCTCAACAAGCCGCTTAAAAGTACCGATTTCCACCTCTTCCAACACTGTATCCACATCAGGCACAGTTAGCGGCTTGATGTTCAAAAAAACTTCGATTTTTTCCGCAAAGACAGGCACCACCGGTTTCAAATAGATGGTCAAAATACGAACCGCATTGATGACCGCCGTCAGCGTCGTACGTGTTGTTTCCGGATCGTCCTTGATCGTTGTCCATGGTTGTTTCTGGTCCACATACCGATTGGCTTCGTCCGCCAATGCGACAATCCTTCGAATCGCCGAAGCGTAGTTCAATCCCTCAAAATCGGAGATGACGGCCTCTTTTTCCGCCTGGAGTTTGTTGATCAGCTCCCGCCCTTCCTGATCCAGTGAACCGAGTCGTCCCTGCAGTTTTTTTGTCAGCATCGGCCCCGATCGACTGGCCAGATTGGCAAACTTGCCCACCAGATCGGAATTGACCCGTTGTAGGAAATCGTCAAAATTCAGATCGATATCATCCACTCCCGCAGAGAGCTTACAGGCATAGTAATACCTCAGGTATTCCGGATTTAAATACCGTAAATACGTCTCGGCCGTGATAAAAGTGCCTTTGGTCTTGCTCATCTTCTGGCCGTTTACCGTCAAAAAACCATGCACAAACAGCTTATTAGCCGTTTTTATACCCGCACAAAGTAACAATGCCGGCCAAAACAGGGCATGGAAATACATGATGTCTTTGCCGATGAAGTGATACAGTTCATATTCATCATTATCCCAGACCTGATCGAAATCCAGGCCATGCTGTTGACAATAGTTCTGGCACGAAGCCATATAGCCGATCGGAGCGTCGAGCCAGACGTAAAAATACTTATCCTGTTCACCGGGAATCTTAAAACCGAAATAGGGACCGTCCCGCGAGATGTCCCAGTCCCGCAGCCCGGCCTGAAACCATTCTTCCAGTTTGTTGCGAACCGACTCCTGTACATAACCGTGATGGACCATCTCTTTCAATTGCGGCTCAAAGTCGGCCAGTCTGAAAAAGTAATGCTTGCTGTTTTTTCGAATCGGAGGACTTTTACATACCGAACAATAGGGATCCACCAGTTCAGTCGGACGATAGTGGGCTCCGCAGCAATCACAGGAATCGCCATATTGATCCTCCGATTTGCATCGGGGACATGTGCCTTTGATATACCGGTCCGGCAACCACATCTTACAATGCTCGCAAAATGCCTGCTCCACATCCGCCGTATGGATGGCGCCTTTCTCCACCGCCTTCTGATAGATCATCTCGCTGAACCGACGGTTTTCTTCGGAATGGGTCGAATAGTAATTATCAAACGCAATTTTAAAACCGGTAAAATCGCGAAGGTGTTCCTGCTGCATACGGGCGATGAGTTGTTCCGGCTCAATCTCTTCACTGCGAGCCCGAATCATTACAGGCGTGCCGTGTGTGTCGTCGGCACAAAAATAATAGCAGGTATTCCCGCATAATTTCTGGAATCGAACCCAGATATCGGTCTGGAGATATTCCACAAGATGACCGATATGAATCGGTCCGTTGGCATAGGGTAATGCAGAGGTTACAACGATCTTTCGTGTCATCGGTTCTCCTCATTCAGTTTGTGTTCGAAGGACCGCCGGTCTGTCCCCCGGATCGGTTGTCTCCCCGGCCCGGTCTTTTTCGTCGACCACCACGTCTTTTCCCACGCTTTCCTCGTCGTCGATTATTTTGAGATTCCGATTCCTTCGATCCATTCTGTTGAGGTGTAGACTCTTGTTGCGTTTCGGATTGGTAAAGATTTTCTTCCGATTCTTCGACATCCATATCAAAGTCGTTATCGGTCGATGAGGATTCGGATAGATACGTCAGCTTGTCGATTCCATTATTTTCCTCTTCCTCATCAAACTCATCCAGATCGAAAAAGCGTTGCGCCTCCGGTTCGGATTTCTTGGGCCAGGATTTTTTCGGTACTCTGGCCTCAGAAGAAGCATTTTCCTCTGAAAGACTTTCCCCTCGTGGAGGTCCATCAATCCGCTCGATCTGCTCAAGTGGAAACGCCTCATGAGTGGAATCTCCTAATTGAACCATCACAAGCTGGGTCAGGACCTGGGTATCCACAACCCGCCCGTCCCCGGAAGGAGTGCGCACCCATGAATTCTTTTTCGGCAGCCGGTTCCGCAAATCTTTATAGGTCTCATCTTCATAACGCAGACAGCATTTAAGGCGACCGCAGTGCCCGGATATTTTGGACGGATCGAGTGTGGCCTTCTGCAGTTTGGCCATTCGCATATTGACCGGTTCGAGTACCTTAAGAAATCGTCGGCAACAGCATTCCTGTCCACAGCTTTCAAAGTCACTGATCAGTCGGGCTTCATCGCGGGAGCCGATCTGACGAAGCTCAATCCGCGTCTGGTACTCACGAGCCAGTCGCCGGACCAGTTCTCGAAAGTCCACTCGACCATTGCTGCTGAAATAGATCACAATCCGCTCGCCGCCGAACAAATGCTCGGCATCAATAACCTTCATCGGCAGGTCCATTTCGCGGATGAATTTCTGACAGGTCAGGGCTTCTTCCTGAGCCGATGCTTCCAGGTGCTTTTCCTCATTCAGATCCTCATCGGTCGCAAATCGGACAAACGTGCCCCCCTCCGTCAGTGGGAAATCCTTACCGCGATTGGGATAATATTCCTCGACCTGCTCAACAGTGGAACGAAACTGCCCCCCCCGATAATTGAATTCGCCGACAATATCCCCTATTTCCAGCCCGCGCTGAGTCTTGATAATGACCCGGCTTCTGATTCTCGGAATCGTCGATTCATTATGCTCAAACCAGCCCAGCAGGCCCATTTTGCCAAACCGAACCAGCATTAATTTTTTATTTTTTTGTTTGGGCTTTGGCGCCTCGCCCTGTGTCATTTTGTCTCATCTTCATATCTTGTGTATCATCATCGCAGGGAGGATGATCTGTATCGGTTAGCTACTATAGTCGTACTATACCACAACCGGCACAATGTAACAAGAAATCCTCAAAAATGAGCTTTTCGTTGACGCTGTCATCGACCCATTGCATGCTTTTGTCGGCCGTGGCGATCCATTCGGCCAGAGTTTCCGGGCAATTCCTGTCTGCGATACGGCAGATCAGTTCTTTTTGATCGGCGTTGATTAATCCTTCGTCCATGCCCGCCGAGAGTCGCATGGTATCTTTGAAGGCATACAAAGTCATGCGTAAAACACCTTTTAGTGCCCGGCGGTTGCTCTCGGTCTTACTGACCTGTTCATTGACGGCATTGAAGGCCTGCCCGAGGTCTTTGGTCTGAGAAACCATCCATTCGGCCAGATCGACGGTATCGGCAAGCTGGAACTGGGCCAGGCGTCGGATCAGTTCGGTTTTAAGGGAATAACAGGAGCCTTCCTTTAATTTCAGACCGATCCAGTGTATCGCTTGCCCCAGGCTGCCTTCACAGAATCGGGCCCAGAAGACTGCCTCGACCTTATCAACTCCCTGTTCGACAAGCCGTTTGACAATGATATCCTCCTCGATCGGCCCGAAACGAAGCAACTGACAGCGGGACAGGGTCGTGGGAAGCAGCATTTCCGGCCGGGTACACAACAGGATAATTATACAATGCCGCGGGGGCTCTTCCAGGACCTTGAGCAGTGCATTCTGTGAAGAGGCATTGAGCCGTTCGGCTTCGTGAACAATGAAGACCACAAATTCTCCCATAGTCGGACGGGAGGCGACTTTGTCGATAAGAAACTCCCGAATCACGGAAATCGGCAGGTCTTGTTTGGCTTCTTTGCCCTTGTCAGCGACTGTATAGGGCCGCAATTCCTTGTAGATTTCTTGAAAATCCGGATGTCCGCCACTATCGAATACTCTACATGATTCGCACTGCCCGCAGTTATCTACAAATAGGGGATAGCCCCCTATTTTTTTCTGCTGTCGATTTTGACACAACAGCATTTGTGCCCAAGCTCGGGCTATCGTGCGCCTCCCCACTCCATCCGGACCTGCAAAGATATAGGCATGCGCCATTTTGCCTGCTGCATAAGCCTGCTGCAATCTTTTAAGCACTTCATCCTGACAAAAGATTTCCTGCAACTGCATTTAAGGCCTGTCATTTTTTTTCACGGAATACAAAGTCAAAAAAACCAATTCCGTTAGCTATTTTTGAATCCGTTTAATCAAATACCATAAAGATACTGAAACAAATATACCCACTGTTATACAGGTTAAAACAGGGTGATTCTTTCCTATCGGAAGAAATAAAGAAAGTATTACAGCGGTTAATGGGATAAAAAACCATATCAGCCAACCAGTCATCTCATGTTTTGGCCCCCATTTGACCATTCTTCATTTTCCTGCACTGACGGTTTCAATTATCTGTTTGTGGACTTTTTCAACATTTTGATTCGCATCAAGTAGAACCAACTTTTCGGGAAACATCTCAGTCAGTTTCATAAATCCCTGTCGCACTTTCTCTTGATAATCATTACTTTTCTGTTCCATACGATCAAGTTGTCGATCCATTCGCGTCATTGCGGTATCCCGATCGACATCCAGAATAATCGTAACATCCGGCCAGACGCGTTCCAAACAGTCTGTACCCAGTTGAATAACTTTTTCAATTCCAAATCCACCCGCATATCCTTGATAGGCACATGTGCTGGAAATCCAGCGATCCATAACCACACAATGTCCTGCCGCCAAATCCGGCCCGATCTTTTCCTTCCACAATTGGGCTCGGGCCGCCATATACAATAAAACCTCGACATTGTCCGCCATCGGATCATGGACTGGATCCAGCAGGATTTCACGGATTTTCTCTCCTACTACAGTCGTGCCGGGATCCCTATAGGCACAGACCTCTACTCCCTGCTGCCCAATCCAATCCCGCAACAGGCGGGCCTGGGTGCTCTTGCCGCATCCATCAGGACCATCCAGAACAATGAATTTTCCTGCCACTCTGTCTTTCACAAGATGAACCTCATTCGTTGTTATGCCCCGGATCGCCACTTGATGGTTCGGAAATTACGGGCCGCTCCCTTGCCGCCACGAACAGTACCATCCACAACCAGATCATAAAGGTTCCCATAGTCGCCAGAAGCGCCAGGCCTATCGTTCCAATCCAATGTACGATCCCTTTCTTTACATACACTGCCAGCAAGGAATCCGCCATAAAAAGTGCACCGAGTAAAATCAGAAAAACCAGTAATATCTTCCACATGTCCAATACGCGATATTTCCGCAGGTAGAGAAGGGATTCGATCACCATGCGATCACAGACCACCATCACCGCGGGAATCAGAAGTAACGGTTTTGCCAGAATCACCATAACCACCGTAGTTGTCAGTCCAGGTACCCATAAAGGCATTTTCTCGGGATCGGATATCCCTGATAGAACACTCATCGAAGAAAAAAACAGAATTACTACAGGAAATGAGACGATCGCCATCAGCAGCTCAAAACGAATCAGACGCCAGAAAAAATACCGCCCGATACTCAACAGCTGAATCGGATCGGAAGGCTGGATTCCCTCTCGTGCCGCCGTGGCAAAGAATCCCAGCGCTACCATTTCCAAAACGACAAACATGGCAACGGCTGCTGCCAGCAGCAGGATCTCGCGCGACGGCGCCGAAGTCGCTTCGAGTCGATTCATTATATCGGGTAAAACCACATGCAGTCCCGCCTGTAGCACAACAATCATCAACACTTCCGGCCAGCGGGAACGAACAATTTCGATTACTCTGGGCAACAGAATTCCCTGTTTAAACGCGAATAAAATTATTACCCCTTTCAGGGCGACAAACCGGTATGATAACGGATCGTAGCAATCCTGTAAATGCCTGACTGTTACCGACGGGCCAGTTCCACATGGCTTCGTCCGACGATTCCGCGGAGTTTCTCGCAAAAAACCGGATCCGGCTTGACATTGAGACGTGCATCGGCAACTGCTCGAATCCGATATCCTCGGGGCGTTGTCACGCTGACATGGAGCGGACTTTTGCCTCGATGGCTCTCACACAAGGACCGAACACGCCGGATCAGGTCTTCGGTCACCTCCTTATGTTCAAAATGCACCCATACTCTGGCCGCTAATTTATCGCTGGCCTCTTCCAGGGCAATCAGCTCGTCGCAAATAATATTCGGCACTTCTCGACTGCAATCCACTTTGCCCTTGGCAAAGAGAATCCTGTCCACTTCCAGCAAGTTGCCATACTGGTCCAGAATCCGCGGAAACAAGACCACTTCACATTTGCCCTGGAGATCCTGCAACTCAAACACCGCCATTTTTGCCCCGGCATTTCGTCCATTGCGTGTGACGATGTTGCGTATTTTAGTCACCATCCCCCCGATAATCACTTCCATCTCCGATCCACGTCCCGACAGTTCGCTGGTGTTGACATTGGCATAGGCATCCAGCTCCATCGCGTGCTTGCTGAGTGGATTCTTGGTTACGAACATTCCCAATACTTCTTTTTCATGTGTCAGCATCTGCATCTCGGTCCAGGGCTGAACCTTGGGCAACGACTCAAAATCCTTCTCCAATGGTTCGCTGTCGCCGGCGCCAAACAGATTCATCTGCCCGCTCTGCGCATCGGCCTGCATCCGTTGCCCGATCTGCATGGCCTTTTCCACACCCGCCATCATCTGAGCGCGGCTGCCCCCCATTCGGTCAAACGCCCCGGCCTTGATCAACGCCTCGATTACCTGCTTATTGGCCACCCGCAGATCCACGTGCTCACAAAAGTGATACAGGCTGTGAAACCGCCCCATCTGTTCTCGAGCATGCACGACCGCCTCAACCGCCTTTCCCCCAACCCCTTTGACCGCCCCCAAACCGAATCGGATCAAGCCGGAGTCCTTGTTGGGATCGTGCTCCTGATTATAGACCACGGTAAAATCGGTAAAACTCTCATTGATATCCGGCGGCAGCACATCGATCCCCATTTCCTTGCACTCGCCGATATACTCGACCACCTTGTCGGTGCTGCCCGATTCGAAGGTCAGCAGCGCCGCCATGAACTCCACCGGATAATAACATTTCAGCCAGGCCGTTTGATACGCAATATATGAATACCGCGTGGCGTGGCTCTTGTTAAAGCCATAGCCGGCGAATTTTTCAATCAGGTCAAAAATCTCCTCGGCCTGCTGCTCCTTGAGCCCCTGCTCCACGCTGCCGGTAATGAACCGGGCTTTTTCGGCCTTGATGATTTTCTCTTTCTTCTTGCCGATCGCTTTAATCAGGGTATAGGCCTGCCGCAGTGGAATCTTTCCCAGCCGGTTGCAGATCCGCATGACCTGCTCCTGGTAGACCATGATTCCGAAAGTCTCTTCCAGGACTTCGCGCATGATTGGGTGCGGCACCTCCCAACGAGCGCCGTGTTTGCGTTTGATAAAGTCCGGGATCAGGGCCATCGGACCGGGACGATACAGAGCATTGGCGGCAATCAGATCCTCGATCCGGTCGGGTTTGAGCTTCATCAGAAGATCCGCCATGCCGCCGGATTCAAACTGGAACACCCCTTTGGTCCGTCCCGCCCCGAAAATCTCGGTAAGAACTTTCTGATCGGTGATGTCGATATGCTCGATATCGATCGTCTGTCCATGCAGGGTTTTAATCAGATCGACCGCCCGCTGAATAATGCTCAGGGTCTTTAAACCCAGAAAATCCATCTTTAACAGGCCCACCCGCTCTACTGTCGGGCCTTCAAACTGTGTGATCAGATCCTCTGAACCCGGCGCCTTGTATAACGGCAGAAAATTGGTCAACGGTTCATCGGCGATCACTACACCACAGGCGTGTACAGAGGCATGCCGCGTCAGACCTTCCAGCTTACGGCCGATGTCAATGACCTTGTGTGTCCGCTCATCCTGCCCATAGGCCTTTTTCAGATCCGGCTCGATCTGCAAGGCTTTGTCCAAGGTCATTTTCAGCTCATTCGGCACCAGCTTGGCCAGCCGGTCCGCTTCGGCCAACGGCACATCCAACACCCGGCAGACATCGCGAATTACGGCCTTGGCCTTCATTGTCCCGAACGTGATGATCTGGGCGATTTCCCCGTATTTTTGCCGGACGTACTCCAAAACCCGCGCCCGGCCGTCCTGACAGATGTCGATGTCAATATCGGGCATTTCGTTGCGTTCCGGATCCATGAACCGCTCAAACAGCAGGTCATACTTAATCGGATCCACATCGCAGATGCCCAGGCAATAACCCACCACTGTCCCGACCGCGCTGCCGCGGGCCCCGACGGG
>JAFGPC010000072.1 GCA_016926155.1 Sedimentisphaerales bacterium | reverse complement strand
GGATGGTGAATCACGTTCTGTCTCCTTTCCGGCACGAAATTAGCCAATCCGCCTCTGTCCCAAAGACCACCGATTCCTTCATTCTACCCCTCCGGCCCAGCCAACGCAAGCGGCTAGTAAGGATTCACTATCGGGTTTCCTTTTTGTCATTCCCGCGAAGAGCCTGCCCCCGGCTTGAACGGGAACGGGAATCCAATTGTCATCCCGGGCTTGATTGTATGATAAAGACACTTGACGGGCATAGCACTACGGAGCATAATACCTATTGTGTGAGGGAATTAATTCGCAAAGAGTCGCTGAAATGGTGGTTTTGATATGAATAGGAGGGAAAGTCAGGGAGCGGGGCCGAATAAACGATTATATGCAGGGGAGGTGATCACAATGCACGGATGCAGATTATGATGATGGGGACTCAGGATCTTCTGGAGCAACTGGGATACACCCAGTCGTCAAATTATCTTCAGGGTTCACAGCTTACTAATCATCCTGCTTATGCACATATCTTTCGTCAAGCACAAAATGCTGATTGCTGTAAATTACATGGCGCGTATGTTATTCAACGGGATAATGACACTCCTACACCTGTTGTCTATGTCTGTGAAGCTCAAAATGAAGAGCAAGCCCGGAAAATTCATCGTTTCGTATGGAACCAGAATATTGCGCCGTTTGTTTTAATTATAACACCTCAACAATTTCGGATTTATTCAGGTTTTGATTATTCTAAAGAAGAAAGACAAAACACACCCATCTGTGAGATTCTCACAAATGCAAATGATATTCTGGCCGTATTTGAAGATTTTGCCGCATCATCTATTGATAGTGGTAAACTTTGGAGAAATCAATCTCATCAAATTCGTATTGAGAATAGAGTTGACAGGAGATTGCTCAAAAGCTTGAAACAATTGAGTGATGAGCTTATCCAACGTTTTCCCGATATCGAAAGACATAACGCCCACACACTGATCGGAAAATACGTTTATTTGTCTTATTTAAGAGAAAGAGAGATTCTTTCTAATGTAAAACTTGCTAAATTTCAAATCCAGCAAGAACAAATATTCGGTAGAAACGCTCAGAAAACCGCTCTTTATAAACTAGAAAGAGCTTTAAATGACTGGTTGAATGGTTCTGTGTTTCCATTACCGCCATCGGGCATACGAACCGATCACATACGTCTTGTCGCGAGTACTTTTTGTGGAGATGACCCCGCCAGTGGGCAAATGCATCTTGATTTCTCGCCTTACGACTTCTCCCATATCCCTATAGAAACACTATCAGTGGTATATCAGCAATTTCTCCATGCGGAAAAAAAGGGAAGGGACAAAGGAGCTTACTATACACCGAGCTTTCTTGTAAATTTTATGCTGGATGAGTTGGAAGACAAAAAGCCTCTGAAGGATGGCATGAGAGTGTTTGATCCTTCTTGTGGCTCAGGGGCATTTCTGGTTCAGTGCTATCGTCGATTAATCGAAAAAGAAATCCATCATTTAAATACAAAGAAAATCAGCCTCATACGACTTCGTGAACTCTTAACAAAGAATATTTTTGGATTGGAAGTAGATGAAGATGCCTGTAATGTGGCGGAATTGAGCCTTCTCATGACTCTGCTTGATTATGCAGAGCCTCCGGATTTAAGCAGTATCCCGCAATTCAAGCTTCCAGCTTTGCGTGATAGAAATATATTCCATTGTGAGCAAGGTTTTTTTGATTTACACAGCGAATGGGAAAAGAACAGACCCCAAGAAGGGTATGATTGGATAGTAGGGAATCCGCCCTGGAAACAGCTCAAGAAAAACAAACTCGAAGGCGAAAGTGATCGATGTGCAATAGACTGGATTAAAGATTGTGAAAAACCGATTGATAACTACCAAATAGCCGAAGCCTTTGCATGGAAGGTTACAGAATGTATTCACGAGAAAGGACAGGTTGCTTTGTTGCTTCCTGCCTTGACCTTATTTACAAAACAGGGTAAAGGATTTCGTAAAGAATTTTTTTCTGCAGTACACACATGGTGCATAGTCAATTTTGCGAACTTAAGGCATTGTCTTTTTGAAGGCGCAGTCAATCCGGCAGCTACCTTTTTCTTCTCTGGTAAAAAGGATTGGAGCAAACCAAACCATTATATTACCACTTATTCTCCTTTTGCCATTGAACAACCATCGCAGTCTTCTACTCCAAGGCAGAAATCAAGAAAACTATGGTCGATCTATGTGAATCATTCCATGGTTAAGGAAATTCCATTGAGAGACATTGCAGATGGTTCTTCACTAACTTGGAAGATCGCCATGTGGGGAACTCATAGAGATAAAATATTATTGAGAAAGTTAAAAAACATTCCTGGCCTTGACTCTTTTGTAAAACAGAGGGAATTGAATATTGGTCAAGGTCTTGAAATAAGGTATCTCAGTGATACTAAAGAGAAGATTGAACTAGTTAATGAAATACGGAACAAAAAACAGCTTATAATGAGTCGTCTTAAAAGCGTTAAAAGTCTGCATTCTTTCCCTGATGAGGTATTTGATAAACTGCCCAAGGATGAAGATATTTATGTCCGCGAGGGGCGAAAAGAAAAGCCCCTCCAAATTTGTCAGCCACCTCACGTGTTTATCGATGAGTCTAGAAGATTTGCCATTTATTCAGATGAATTTTTTATTGTCCCACCTCGTCAGATCGGGATTTCCGGAAACGAAACAAAGGAGAAAGTGTTAAAAGCATTGGCGGCATATCTCAAATCAGATTTTGCACATTATCAGCAATGGTTCACTTCTGCTGCTTCTGGGATTGAAAGAGATGTCACTACTTTAAAAGACCTAAAGCATCTTCCTGTGCCCTTAGCTAGTATGAAGGAACATGAAATAACAGAATGGGCATCCCTCCACGATGCAATTGTTGAGGCAGACTGTGCATCCCGAAGCAAGCAAAAGAAACAAAATGCTCCCTTGTTTGAACAAGAAACACCTCCTGGATCATCCTTGAAATGTCTTTTAGAAAAAATGAATACCAAAGTATACGAGACTCTAAAAATCACTTGTGAACAAAGGTGGATGATCGAAGATATGTTGAATGTGCGCTTTAAGTTAAATGAAGGGAAAATAGCGCAAGAAGCAATCGATCCACCTGAACATAGAGAAATATTCAAATATGCACAGATACTGAAGGATAAACTTGATGATTTTCTTGATGAAACCAGGCAATTGGACTATCATCGAATACATATTTACTACGCTGAACAATTTGCCATTCTTAAGATTGAAAACATAGAGGCTGGAACAGCGGGACAACCTCAAATTGTCAAGGTGGATCAGCAAACAAAAAAAGAATTTAATAAACTCCAAAAAAAGCTTAGGAACGAAGATCGGCAGTGGATTTACTTTGATAAAGGATTTCGATTTTTTGAGGGAAGGATTACGTACTTTTTCAAGCCTATGCAAAGATTGTATTGGCTTAAAAGCCAGGCGATTGTGGATGCGGATGAACTAATCGGAGAAAAATTAGCCGCATACGGAGGAAGATAATTCATGGCTGTGGTTTCCAAGAAGAGGAGGATTTCAGATCAACCCGATGATGCGCAACAAATCTGGGATAAATTTCGCCAGTACGCATTTACATCAGTCTGGAAAGGTTACCAAGCATTAACTCCTTCAAAACACATAAAACCAGATGAGCCTGATATTACAGGAGAGATCATTTGTAAGATACGGGATTTTTTTGATTCGGCTTCTTCTCCAAGTTGGGTGGATCATTTCAGCATTCACGATGATCCTCCAATCAATAAGCCCGGAAGAAAAGGAAAGCGTCGTCAGAGGGTCGATATCATAATAGAATGGTGTACCCGACCCCGGATTCATTATCATTTTGAGGCAAAGATTCTCAAAGAAAACAGCCATCCTGTAGGAAATTATACAGGATCGGATGGTCTTGGACAATTTCTGCAAGGGAATTATGCATTCGAATGTTTCGAGGCGGGGATGTTGGGGTATGTAAAAGACTTGAATAATGATGTATGGGCTGGAAGGCTTCAAAATACGTTTAAGGAGAATACAACGAAGCTGCGAGTTCACGAGGAAGGCGAATGGAAGAAAATGGTAATTGTTAAGGACCTTAATCATACCTATTACACAAAACACAATCGTTTAAAACTCGAGCCAATAGGAATATATCATCTCCTTTTACGTTTCTATGCTCCTGACAATCCTTATCTTGATCGTAATTTCGAGAACCTATTAATAGAATAATTAGGTTCTCTTGTATCACCCGAGATTACGTCATTTCTCATTAGAAAAGCTTCAGATTTCCAAAGCCTTACCTCTAATCGAAAATGGAACCTTGCGGGTTCCAGGATTTGTCCTTACCCGAGAGCGGCTTTTTTCCGATGTGAAAGCATCGCAGAGAGGAATATCGCCGGGACGAAATGGCTGTTTTTTCCCCAACGGGATGGATCGGGGCGAAAAACACCGAAAAACGGCCCATTTTCGGACGTTTTGGCCGCCAGGCGAGCAACCATAATAAGGATTGGATTTACATGGGAAATCTATTTTGGTATACTATATATGTAAAGAATTCGAATTCTGACAGGGTGGTCCAGGCAGACCAAAAAGGGTGATCGCGGAGAGCCGGTGAGCAATCCAGCAAAACAAGACGCTCGGCCCTATAGGGTGTTATGCGCAGCGATGACACTGATCGCACTGGCCTCTTTTGCGTCCGCCCAGTCCAGGCAGCCTGCCGCCCTAGAGCATATCGGTCTCTATGACCTCCGCGAGGCTTCTCCCGAGCTAACCGGCAAGGATATCACGATCGCCGCTGTCTGTCGCAGCCTGACCTACATCGCGGGGCATCCCCAGGACGATTATAGACTCAACACTGCCCATGCCTGCTTTACTGGCAGCGAAATCCTGTTTCCCGATCAGTTCACGATAACCGGCGGCATTTCCGATCACGCCACAGCGATCGGCGGGATCCTGATCGGACACGATGAAAACGCCTCCACGCCGGACCTCGGCCCGTTTCTCTATGAAGGCGTTACCCCGCAAGCCAATTTGCATGTCCATGAGTTCTGGCGTTTCATCCGAAATCATGTGTTGTATAACCAATCCATCGAGGCCTCTGTTTTGACCATGAGCGTCGGTATTCCTTACGAAGACTGGTGGACCCGAGGCATCCAGCGAATCGCTGAACGGGATTCGATCATTATTGTTGCCGGGATCGGAAATGGCTCCGACGTAAGCGATCCACTGCTGTTCCCCGCAGCAGGGGCTAATATTATTGCCGTCGGTGTAGTGGATGCAGCCATAAGCCCGGACGGGCAAAGCCTGGATGTGTTCTCTCTGCCCTACGCAGCCCATTCCAGTACCGGTCCGACTATGGATCGTCGCTGCAAACCCGACCTGGTCGCACCGAGCAACTGCCTCATCCCCAATGCCGACAGCGACAATGGCTATCATCCGGCGGGCAACTGGACCAGTTTCTCTACCCCGATTGTGTCCGGCTCGGCAGCCCTGCTGCTGCAAAAGGCCCTGGCCGATCCAGTCATGGCCGAAACCATCCAGGCCGATGGAGGCAACAATGTAATCCGGGCGATCCTGATGAACTCGGCGGCCAAGCTGCCCTTCTGGCACAAGGGCGGGCCCGATCCATCGGATGACCATGAAAGCCCGCTGGACTATCTTCAGGGCGCGGGCATGATCGACGTGAGATCGGCCTTGGATCAGCTTATGGCCGGGCCCGGCGACGAGGCGGGTAAAAAATCGGCCGGCTGGGACAGCTTCTCTATCGAACGTAGCGGCCTGTTTGAGATGTATTACGACCTGACTGTCGGCCCGGAGGATCGATTCATTGAGGCAACCCTGGTATGGAACCGGCATTTCCAGGATGCGTATCCTTTCGATGCGATTCCCAATGCCGACAGTAATCTGCGGCTGGAGGTCCGGGCGATCGATCCGGATGATCCCGACAATCCCATCGTCATCGACTACAGTGACAGCACACGGGATAATGTGGAACATATTCATTGCCCCGTCATGGATGGGATTCAAACGTATCAGATCGTGGTAAGCTGCAATCCGGCTACAGGCGATCCATTACAGGCGGGCCGGGAGAACGAACCGTTTGCTCTGGCATGGAGGACCACGCCCCGGCTGTATGCACAAAGCTCGTGGTGGAACGATTTGAACGCCGATGGGACAATCGACGATCTGGATCGGCTGGCCTACAGCGCCTTTGAGAAGTTTGCCGGATTGCTGGACGGCAAGAACTGGACCAGCAAGATGCTCAAACTCTCTCCGGAGCGCATCGAACTGATCAAGACCAACTGGAGCCGCTGGAAACCCTTCATTACCCTCGACAGTGACAACACCGAACTGGCTGCCCGATAGCCGCAGGCTCTTGACCTCTTGAGTCGAATCTTTCGTTTCCTTCCCAGTTTTTGATGTATCGTTATTGTTTCTAGCAGAATCACAATCCGGGAAGTTGAGATAAGCGAATTCACCAAAAAGCTGCCTGGCTTTTTGGTCATAGGCTTTTGCTGCCTCGGTCTCACGGGAAAAATAGCCAAGGCCAAACTTTACGCCCTGATGTTGAATCTGAGCTCTCCATCGAGAGTGCCGTTTGTCAAATGAAACGCCCTTGTATTTTGATGTACCTAGTCGAGGGCGCATATTATATACATTTTGGGCCTGGGTGCAGAGGCGAAGATTGGCACGTGTGTTGTTGAGGCCATCGTGATCGATGTGATCGACCTGACGGTCGATCGAGGCGTTGGCAATCTGGCGATGCATGAAGACACGTCTGTTTCCTTCCCATCGAAATGCGTAGAATGTATTTTCTCTGCCTATTACTTTCCAACTGTACCGGGACAACTCAGCATAATCGCATGGATCTACCATGGCAAATCTGTCGAGGCCCAGCGGGAGAAATCGGACGGCTTTTGGATCGATCCCGACGGGGACCTTGGGCTTGTCAGGTTCTGGTTTTTGGCCAAGCTGGAATCTGGAACAGGACAGGCGCGGATCGGTTACATGCCAGCGTTTTTCCCTATCAGGTCTGTGCCGGCAGATCAGGATCAGGTGCGAAAGTCCGAACACACGTTGGGCGCGCGCACAGGACCAACAGGCTCGTTCCTCCATTTTCCCCTCTTCCTCCTTTTCACGTCATATCGCGCTTGATCCGGTATCCGGATTAAGCCTCCTCCTATATCACTGGACCTCGGATCAAGTCCGGGGTGCCAGGAAGCAAGTTGCCCCTCTACCCTTAGGGCGAACTTGCGCATTTGATGCGAAATTTCATACGTTTTGACGAGGGCTAAATCGCTAAACCCCTGCGTGGCAAGCAGATAAAAAATTTTTAGAAAAACACGAATAGCAAGATAGTGTAAGCACGTTTGTGCGAAAATTTTACCTAAATTAACATGCCTGAATTGGACCTAAATCCCTGATTTCGAAGGGGCTTCCAGATAAAGGACTTATCGGACCTCAGAAAAAATGCACAAAACCTATTGCAACCCGTATCAATGGACGATATTGTATATAAGATTGAATTAAACAGCCATTTTTGCATGTTTTTCGCAAAAACACGCCTTAAATTAAAAAGGTGATATAAAATGTTACTTGAATTCAGAGTAAAGAACTTTCGCTCTTTTCGCGAAGAACAGACGTTAAGCCTTGTAGCAAGCAATGATAAGTGCTTGTCGGAAAATACCTTTACTCAAGGCTCATATTCCATTCTTAAGGCGGCGGGGATATATGGACCTAATGCATCAGGGAAAAGCAATCTTATCAAGGCCTTTAAAACCATGCAGGATATCGTTATCGATTCGGCAGATTATAAACCAGGACAGAAACTTCCAGTAATTCCTTTTCTCTTCGATAAAGCTTCCAAGGAACAAACCAGTGACTTCGAAGTAATTTTTTTCGTGGACAAAGTGCGCTATCAATATGGTTTTTCCGCAACACCTCAAAAGATAAAAGAGGAATGGCTTTACGCTTTTCCGAATGAAGCGTCTCAAACATGGTTTCTGCGTAAGTCAGACAGAGATAAGTGGAAGTTTGGATCTTATTTTAAGGGGGAAAAGAAAACATTAAAGGAAAAAACACGTGAGAACGCGCTTTTTGTCTCTGTAGGAGCGCAATGGAACCATGAACAATTAACTGCTATCTACAATTGGTTTAAAAACTGTCTTCGAATTGTAACGGCTGATTATATTTGGCCTCCCGTCACAGAAGCCATGCTCTCTGAATTGGAAAACAATGACCAAAGCGGCAATTCAATTCATAGCACAATTACAGATATTCTTCAAAAAGCAGATTTTGGAATAACTGATTACTCAGTAGAAAAAATTGATCCACCCAAAATCCTTTTTCCAGCAGATATACCAGTAGCAATAAAAGAAAAAATATTGAAACAAGAACGCGAAAAACGAGCAGTTCATTTTTTTCATGTAAATGAACGAGATGGTGTCTCAGTCAAGTTACCAATGGAAGAAGAATCAGATGGAACTAAGCGATTCTTCAACTTACTTGGTCCATGGGTTGAGGTATTTGTAGAAGGCTACACAATTTTCTTCGATGAACTGGAATCACACCTTCATCCCCTCCTCACCCGTGAACTAATCAAATTCATTCAAAACGAAAAGAATACGAAAGGAGCTCAATTAATCTTTGCAACGCATGACACGACATTACTTGATCCTGAATTGCTTCGCCGAGATCAGATCTGGTTCACAGAGAAGTCGGAGGAACACGCAACATGTTTATACTCTCTGGCAGAGTATAAAACAAAGGCACGAAAGGGAGAAGCGATGCAGAAGCGATATCTGGCCGGTCGTTATGGAGCAATACCAATATTGGAGGCTTTCTCGATCGATGACTAGACGTCGGCGCACATCTAGAGCACTTAAACGTCGAACAGGACTTCGTGAAGAAAGGCCCTGTATATTGATCGTTTGTGAAGGACAAAAGACAGAACGATACTATTTTGAAGGTCTTAAACGAACTCTTGGACTTCAGACAATGGAAATCCAAGTGGAACCATTGGGAGCAGCGCCTATTACCGTAGTTGATTATGCTCTCGAGCTTCGTGAAGAAAGAAAAAAACGTGCAAGACGGAGTCCAATTCTCACACCTTATGATGATGTATGGTGTGTTGTTGATGTTGAGATCCCTCCGCATGAATCATTGAACAGAGCCTGCGTAAAGGCTCGAGACAACAACCTCAAATTCGCTTTGAGCAATCCCTGTTTTGAGTACTGGTATCTAATTCATTTCGAACATACCAGTGCTCTTATGAATTCAATAGATGAAGTCATTACTCGCCTCAAACACCATCAATCCGGATACAAAAAGAATGATCCGGATTTTTTCACTATTGTCTTTCCTCACACACAAAAGGCGATTGACAACGCCGAAGCAGTCTTAAGAGAAAAACATTACGAGGACGACTTGCGTAAATGTAATCCGTCTACACATGTACATCGTATTGTAAAGAAACTCCTTGAGATCAAAGAAAATTCATAATCCAACCGTGCGGGATCGGAACCAGTTTTACATCCATCGACTTTTTCTGTATAATGGATTTTTATCATACGATAGGATTTGGTTGAGGGATTTTCCATGCAACGAGGCATTATATCTTCGCGTAAGGATCTGGTCGTGGTTGTCGTGACAGTTCTGTTTCTGGTGATTACCGCTCTGGCGGTGACGGCGATTGCCGGCGAGTATAAGAAGCGCCTTCTCTGCATGACGCATGTGCGATTTAATACCCAGGCGATCCTGCATTATGCCGAGGACAATGAAGGCAATGTCATGATCAACGATACGGGAATCTGGGGATGGGACCTTTCCTTCAGCGGAACAGACCGGCTTATCGAATATGGAGTTCCTCCCGCAGCGATATATTGCCCCTCGAATTCGAATAAAACACACACAATGCCGCAGTACTGGCAATTTTCTTTAACCTACGGTCAGACTCCCCCCTTATCCATGGTGGAAGAACCGTTAAGCCCCCAGGCTCGAATGTCCTATTTTCGGGTTACCGGGTATTTCTGGCTGGTCGATATGTCTGAGCAATCTTATTCAAGCCGCGGATTTCAAATCCAGGGCGAACCGCAGCGTCACTGGCTCAGAAACATTAACGAAGTCCAAACGCCGCAAACATGGGAACTGGTCACCGATGCGACAATCAGTGAAACTCCGGATCCCGAGACAGGCAATTTTTCTCGTATAACTGCGGGCGGAATGTATGCCTGGCTGGGAATCTATGATCGGACAAATCATCTCGACCGGAACGACCACCCGACGGGCGGAAATATCGGCTTTGTAGACGGGCACGTGGAATGGCGCCCCTTTGAGAGAATGCAACTGCGATCCGGTGGTTTTCGCCCCTGTCACTGGTGGTGAACAATTTTCCATTTTCCATTTTCCATTTTCTACCTGGGTAGAGAGTGGAGATATCTCGACATCTAATGGTTAATAAGGTAAGCTCAGGGATGGAATCTAAAATTTGAGATTACAGTTCCAGCATGGATTCAAAAAATGAATCCATACTACAGACAGGAATATGAAAAAAGGATTGGATAGTAACATGGGCAAAAAAAAGGAGTCCCTTATAACCAATGATATGGATGCAACAGATATATTAATTGTCCTACATGATATCGGCTCAAAGGAAATCAAAAAACTGATCCCTTATATACCCACACTACTAAAGCATAAATCATGGCTTGTTCGTTCAGATATTCTGGATTACATCGGTATATATGAATTAAAACAATTCAGAAAGCTTGTTTTACAGAGCCTGAAGGACCCCAATAAACACGTCATCTCCTATGGCCTAATGGCATATTACGAATTGTCAGGAAAGAGTGCATTACCGATTTTACGTAGATACACAGCCTCAAAATATATGCATGTCAGAATAACTGCGCTCTGCCTTGCATTTGTTGAGACACGAGACAAACAATATATGGAAGTTTTAAGAAAGATTGTTTTTCGTAAAAATTGCAAACAGGAACACAAGTACATAGTGATTAACGTGATCAACTATTTTATGGAAATAAAGTCGGATGCTGGTGTACTTTCGTTTTGTAAGGAATTAAGAAAGTCGAATCGAGGGACAAATTTATATCCATACATAAACAGTGTCCTCGCGGAGAAATGAAGCGTGTTAAAATGACTTTGCTTGAATCACTTTTCGACAAGGAATGTATATAAGAAATTTATTGGGAAATGGCTTGTTGCATGCGGAAGGTGCGACCGGTAACATAGTCGGTAAATACGACCTTGACGGTCAACTCCTTGCTGCGGTCCTTGATCCGGTCGGCGACGGGAAATGTCAGCCGATAGTAGTAGGTCATGAAGGTGCCTGACCACTGGTTTTTCAGATCGGCCGGTTCGACGGTCCATTCGCCCAGAAGGGCCCCGCCGGTATCGGCGTTGAGGTCCCAGAGCTGCACTTCCACCTTTCCGGGTAACTTGACCACATCGCCTGTGGTATCGATGGGCTTGAGATAGACGATCAGGCTCTCCAGAACATCGTCCTCGTCCTTGTCATAGAAACCGGTCCGGTCAACCAGTTCCACCTCTTTCAAGCCAGCAAAAACATCGACCCGTTTGTCCGGAGAGATGGCCGAAAGAGACTCGACTCGAGCCTGCAGGTCCTGGTTCTCCTTTTCCAGCTCGGTGATACGGTATTCCAGGTCGTTGCGTTGTTTACCCATGTCGTCCACTCGGCCCCAGAGGGCGTTCTCCATATTGCCCTGATTGCAGCCGCTGACCAACAACAGAGACATTGGCCCTGTGACCATCCAGCACAACGGATTGACGAACCATCGATTCATCGTTTTTTACTCGACTATCCTATACTTTATCCGGTACTTTTTTGAGAATCTTATCGGCCAGGCCGTATTCAATCGCCTCGTTGGCTTCGAGCCACAGGTTGCGATCGCAGTCCTTTTCGATCTTCTTGGCATCCTGGCCTGTGTGCTCGGAAAGAATATCGTATAAACGGGACCGCAACCGCAGGATCTCTCTTGCTTCGATCTCCAGATCGGTCGCAGCGCCTTCCATCAGTCCGGAAATCAACGGCTGATGCAGCAGCACGCGGCCGTTGGGCAGGATAAAACGTTTTCCCGCACTGCCGCCGGCAAACAATACCGCTCCCATGCTGGCGGCCTGTCCTACGCAATAGGTGGCGACGGGGCAACGCAGAAACCGCATTGTGTCATAAATCGCCAATCCGGCCGTGATCGATCCGCCGGGGGAGTTGATGTAGAAGTGGATGTCGCTCTTGCTGTCCTCGTTGCTCAAAAAGAGCATCTGAGCCACGATCAGGTTGGCTGAATCGTCCATGACCGGGCCGCCCAGAAACACGATCCGATCTTTCAGCAATCGCGAGAAAATGTCATATGCCCGTTCGCCCCGGCCGGTTTTCTCGATTACAATTGGCACCAAATCCGACATGAAAGCCTACTCCTTGTCCGCCATCATCGCGGCTATTTGTTTTTGTCCTTTTTGCCCTTGTTTTCCGTGATTTCCTTGCCCTCATTTTTTTTCTCTTCGGGCTCGGCAAGCACTTCGTCGATCAGGCCGTATTCCAATGCTTCCCGGGCGGTCATGAATTTGTCCCGCTCGGTTTCCCTTTCGAGTTTCTCGATATCCGTTCCGGTATGTCGCGAGAGGACATCATTCATCATCTTGCGGGCCTTGATGATTTCCTCGGCCTGGATGCGGATGTCTTCGGCCTGGCCGGTCACGCCGCCCCAGGGCTGATGAAGCATAATCTTGGCATGGGGCAGGGCGAATCGTTTGCCCTTGGTCCCCGCCGCAAGCACGACCGCCGCGCCGGATTGGGCCCGGCCGATGCAATAGGTCGCTACGGGAGAGGAAATGAACCGCATCGTGTCATAAATGGCCATCGTGTCATCCACGCTGCCACCCGGGGAATTGATATAAAGGCTGATCTCCTGGCCCCGCTTGAGGTTGTCCAGGTAGAGCATCTTCATAATGACTTCCGACGCCAGACGATAGGAGATGACGCCGATCATAAAGATGATCCGGTTTTCCAGCAGCATATCGTCGAGGGTCATCTCCCGGGTACGCTGGTACGTCTGCGTTTGTGCTTGCGGTTCGATCGCGTTGAGAATCGGATTACGTTCCTGGCCGAAAAGCATTCATCTTCCCTTGAAATTTATTCGGTTACCGACATCCTTATCGGACATCGCCTCACATATGCCCATACCCCGTAAGTCATCCGACTTATCAGGACTATCGGACAATCGAACGGGCTACTTTCCTTTTTTGTCGGCCTTTTTGGCCTTCTTGGTCCGTTTGGCGGCGGTTTTCTCCCGCGTATCAGGTTCTTCAGGGTCCTCTTTTTTGGCAGCTTTCTTGACGGAAGCGGCCTTCTTGTCCTCTTTGGCCGGGGCATCCGCTTTTTTCGGAGCAGCCTTTTTAACGGTTTTCTTGCGGGAGGGCTTCATCTTGTCCGGCTCGACTTCATTGATTTTGGCGCTTTCCAGCAGCTTTTCGATGCACTTCTGTTCGCGGATCTGGATGGTGAACTGGGCCAGCGATCCATCCCGGGCCAGCTCCTCGCGCATTTTTTCGGGGCGTCGGTTGCGCTGAGCCGCGACTTGAGCGACATAGCCATTGACTTCTTCTTCGCTGACCTCGATGCCCAATTCCTCGGCAATCTTACCCATGATGAAGAGCTGCTTTAACTGTTCGGTCGCCTGCTCCTCACTACTGGCTCGAAGCTCCTGCATGTGCTGCTCGATTTCCTCCCGCGGCGTGCCCCGCAGCAGCATCTGGGTGAATTGCCGCTGGAGGAGACGGGTGGACTGGTCGGCCACGATACTCGCAGGCAGGTCCAGTTTGACCTCTTCCAGCAGGTATTCGTAAATTTGATCGCCCATGGCGGTACGGGCATCCTGCTCGGCCTGTCCCTGGCGGGCTTCACGCAGGACGTCCTTTAACTCATCCAGGCTATCAACGTTGAATCGTTTGAAGAAGTCCTCGTTTAACTCGGCGAGTTCCAGCTTTTTGACCTCCTTAACCGTGATCTGCACATCGACTTTTTTGCCCCGGTAGTCCTGGTTGAAATAGGTTTCGGGAATTTCGACGGTAGTTTTCTTCTCGTCGCCGTCTTTAGCGCCTTTGAGCAGTTTATCGAGCCCTTCGACGGGAACCGGCCCGACAAAGCCTCGCTCGCGGGCGAAGATTTCGATATTGTCGCGTTTTTCATGTTCCTCAACGCCATCGATGATAAGAACGGCGTCTGCGATGATCTGATCTCCGGGCTCGACCTTGCCGCCTTCCTTGGGAACCCATAAACCGGCGCGTTCGCGGAAAGTCTGGATCTCGTCGTCGAGTTGCTTGTCGGTGATTTCGATTCTGGGTTTCTGGATCTCAATGCCTTCAAGCTTGGGCAGCTTGAAATCGGGCCGGACCTCGACCTCGAATGAAAAGGTCATCGGGCCTTCATCGGGCAGCTCGACACTCTCATGATCGATCTCCGGATCGCCAAGCATATCGATCTTGTTGTCGTCGATGGCCTTCTGGCTGGTATCAGCGAGCAATTTGAGTTTGACCTGTTGGCGGACATCGGAACCGAACCGCTTTTCCAGCAGCCGCAAAGGGGCACGACCCCGACGGAAGCCCGGCACGGCCGCATCCCGCTTCAACTTGGAAAACTGCTCCTCGATTGCGGCCGTGATCGCTTCGGGGGGCACTTCGACGGTGATCTTTTTCATACAGGGACCGGCTTCTTCGATGGTCACCTTGTTCTCGAACTGGGGTTTTTGCTCCTCGGTAGCTTCCGAGGTCTCATTTTGTGTTTCTTCTTTTACCATGTGTTCCACTCCGAATTCTCTAATGGATGGGATTTCTACGTCCCTACAAAGAAAAAGGCCCAAGGAAAATGGTTTTCCTTTTGGCCTGTCCACATCTTATCCGCCCATCATGGGCCTCCCGACACCCCTGCGACCAGCGCCTGACCTTCTAGCCGGTACCTCGCAAGAGCTATTTCAACGTTTCATTTCGGTCCTGCCGGGCCGCCATCGGCTCCGACACCACGAGAAAGCGGGTGATGGGACTTGAACCCACGACATTCACGTTGGCAACGTGACGCTCTACCACTGAGCTACACCCGCGAACAGGCGTATTGT
>JAFGPC010000071.1 GCA_016926155.1 Sedimentisphaerales bacterium | reverse complement strand
TTGGGTGGATTGGTACTTCGTCGTAAACGCAGCTAATTTCGGTATACGACGAAAAACAAGTTATAAAAGGGTGGGCTGTGTGAGGTTCGCGCAGCCCGCCCGATGTGATTTGCAGAGCAGATCTTATGGGGATGGTGTAGTTGCCGGATATGTCCTGTTGAGTTTTTTTAGTCAACTTTGAGGCTGAAGTTGACGTAATAAGAAGGGGAGTTTTTGTACAAACGTTATCCGGCGGGATGACATCTATTGATTTTGGCATTGGGGTAAAGAGATGACGACGAACAGACCGTGTTATATGGGATTAATCGTTCTGTTGCTGGCAGGGGTAACTGCCTCGGGGGGGTTATTCGATCCCCCATTGAGCAATTTGAGCTTTGAAGATAATCCCTTGGCTGCGGGTGCAGTGACTTATACCTTTAATGATTGGCATGATGTCAGCGGCTGGGTGGAATATGCGACCGGGCCAACCGGTAATGGCCTGCCCTTGACTCCCTATGGTAATATCTGGGCTGGTTTTATTGGCAACGCACCCAGTGCCAATGTGGGCTTGATCTATCAGCAGGTCGGAACCTGGTCTGAAAATATGGGATGCGGAATCACCTTTCTTTTCGGCAAGCGTTCCGGCAGGGCCCCATTCCCCATGCGGATTGCTCTCTGGGCAGGCGGTACTGTTGCCAGTGCCGCCGATAATGTATCGCTGACCTCAATCGGCGCGACCATGATCGACAGCGTGACCATCACGCCGGACTTTGGCGACGAAGATACAGCAACGCTTGAAACCTATGTGTTGCTGAACACGGGAACCGGCCGTTCAGAGTCGGATGCACTCTGGCTCGAGTTCAAGAGTCTTGGAACGATTGACAGTCAATTGTTTATTGATAACGTTCTGATCCGTGCAGCGATTCTTGCACACAGTCCGGTTCCGGCGCAGACTTCAACAGGTATCTATCCGTTGGTACAGTTGAGCTGGGAAGAACCTGAGGTTCCCGGAGCGACGTTTGATCTGTATTTCGGGCCGAATTCGGATGTTACCTCAAACACGAAAATAACCAATGTTCATCCGCCGTTTGAGACGGGAGCATTGGACTATATAACACCCTATTATTGGCGGGTTGACACAGTTGTCGGTATGGATGTTTTTCAGGGGGATACCTGGACGTTCACCACAGGCGGCAAGACATTCAATCCCACCCCGGCGGACGGCTTAATAAATGTTCCGTTATCAGATAAAAATTTTGCATGGTCGGGCGATGTATGGGCGACCTCCTACAAGGTCTATGCAGGAACGCGATTTCCGCTTTCTTATTTGGGAGAAGTCGCCTCGCCGATGTATCTGAATTACCCCACTCCGAATGCAGAGACAACCTACTACTGGCGAGTTGATGAATATGTCAATGGTCAGCTTGCAGTGGAAGGAGACGTCTGGCAGTTTACCACACGGCAGCGAATGACGGCCTGCCCGGAAGGCGATATCAGCGGTGATTGTGAGGTAGGGCTGTCGGATATTCTTTTGATGGCTCAGCAGTGGATGGATCCGTTCGGCTGTGATGGTTACACCAATGACTGTGCTGATCTGGTCGATCAGGATGGAGTGAATCTGAGCGATCTGGCTGTGATCGCGATGAACTGGCTCCGGCAGGGAAAATCGGCGATCATCATCAACGAAATCCATTATAACCCCGACCTTAAGACAGACCTCGTTGAATTTATTGAATTATACAATACCGGTCCTTATGACACAGATATCTCGGGCTGGCATTTCTGTGATGGCGTGGACTACACATTCCCCCCGAACACGATCTTCCCGGCCGACAGCTATCTGGTTATCGCCGAAGACCCAAGCCTGGCGTATAGTCCCGTTACAATTTCAGATAAATACGGGACCGACCCGAGTGTGGTTATGGTATCTTTTTCTGGTTCCCTTAACAATGAAGGCGAGAAAATTGAATTGTGCGATGCTCTCGGCAATACGGTTGACAGTGTCGACTATCAGTTGGGTTTTCCCTGGCCGACAATCGGCGATGCGGTACCGGATGTGGTTCCCGGCGGAACGGGACATTCGATTCAGTTGGTCCATCCGGCATTTGACAATAATCTGGCAGGATGCTGGCGCAGTGCCTACCCCACCCCCGGCGATCTGAACGCGGTGGTTTTTGCCGAAAACATCCCCCCCCAGATTCGCCAGGTCCAACATACTCCTGAGCAGCCCAAGAGTGGTCAGGTCGTGACGATTTCCGCAAAAGTAACCGACCCTGACGGGGTTGCCTCGGTTGCCCTTCAGTACCAGTTGGTTAATCCCGGAAATTATATCCCGGTAACACTGCCGAATCTGAATATCAGCACACCGACGGTACCGAATTCTGCATACGAAAGTGCCGCCAACTGGACGACGGTGGCAATGTCTGATAGTAGGCTTGATGGAGATGCCTCGGCAGGGGATGGCGTTTATACCGTCCAGCTTCCGGGCGCCCTGCAAACACATCGTCGCCTGATTCGCTATCGTATCACGGTTCAGGATGCGGCAGGCCTGAGTCTGTGCGTCCCTTATGCCGACGATCCGCAAGCAAACTTTGCCTACTTCGTCTATGATGGTGTGCCGACCTGGAGCGGAGCAGTGAATCCGAACGGAACCGCCCCCCTTAATGTCGTTCAAAACTTCGACGAAGCCGTGATGCGTTCGCTTCCTGTCTATCATCTTATCGCCCGAGAGACCGATGTTCTGACCTGTCAGTACAATGGCTCGTGGGATGACACGCAGTATCATTTCGGTGGGACACTTGTCTATGACGGCAAGGTTTATGACAATATTCATTACCGTATTCGCGGCCAGGCGTCTACATTTATGTGGGGAAAAAACAAGTGGAAATTTGACTTTAACCGGGGCCATTATTTCCAGGCCCGCGACGATTACGGCAACAAGTATGCCGAAAAATGGGATAAGATTAACGTTGGAATGGGGGGATGTCCGTGGTGGCAGTATCCGCACCCGGGCAATTGGGATCAGGGAGCGGGAGGTCTGTTCCTCAATGAGACATTGGCGTATCGGCTTTACAATATGGCCGGCGTTCCTGCGAGCAATACGAACTATTTCCAGTTTCGCATCATTGATAGTTCGGTAGAAACGGGAACCAGCCAGTACGAAGGCGATTATTGGGGACTGTATCTGGCGATAGAAAATCCGGACGGTGCTTTCCTGGATGAACACGGCCTTCCGGATGGCAACCTCTATCGGATGGATAGCGGTTACGAGAAGAAAAATCAAGGTTCCACACAGATTAAAACATCGTCGGATGTTGCTTCATTTATCAGTAACTCGACTGGCTATAACAAAGCCAATCCCTATCAGTCTCTATTGTGGTGGCAGAACTACACCGATTTGCCGACCTATTATAGTTCCAAGGCCGCTGGAATTGCTATTAATGATTCTGACCGAAGGCCCGAAGCCAATTGTATTTATTATAGCAATCCGACAACCGGAAAATGGATGATGCTGCCCTGGGATGTGGATCTATCCTTTGAGTGGGGCACGCACTATACGGATTGGGAACACTGGAAATATGTGCTCAGCTATACCGAAGCCAATATCGAATACCAAAACCGCTGCCGGGAACTGCTGGATCTTCTGTTTAATCCCGATCAGGCTGGTCAGGTAGTTGAGGAAATTGCTGCATTGATCAGTGATTCAAATTCTGCCAAATCATTCATTGAGGCCGAACGTGCCATGTGGGATTATCATCCCCGCATCAGCAAAAAGGGTCAGTGGTATGAACATAATGAATTCCTGGCGACAAAAGATTGGCCGGGAATGGTGACGTATTACAAGACTGTCCTCTCGCCGACCGGATACAATAACGGCTACACCTATGGCGTCAAAGCTCTGACAGCTGAGGCGATTGATACGGCGATTCCTTATATGCCGACAGTTTCCTATATCGGTTCTGCCGGTTATCCGATCAATGATCTGAAGTTCCAGACCAGCGCTTTTAGCGACCCACAGGGGGCGGGTACTTTTGCAGCGATGAAGTGGCGTATTGCGGAAGTTGCCCCGTTTACAAAGCAGACCTTACCCGACATATCTGCGGGGGGGGGCACAGATCCCATACCGGTGACCCTGCTGGATCAGGAGGCGACATGGAAATACTTCAAAGGACAATCAGAGCCGTCTGATCCCATCGAAGACTGGCGGCAGGCGGGCTTCAATGATAATGACTGGGAGACCGGCCAAACCAGCATCGGGTTTGCGGATAATGATGATAACACAGAATTGTCTGATATGCGAAACCGCTATTACACCTTATATTTGCGCAACACCTTTTCCGTCTCAGACGTCAGTCGCCTGCAGAACCTGACACTCCATGTTTATGTCGATGACGGCTGTATTATCTGGATTAATGGTGTAGAAGTTGCGCGGCCGCATTGCCCGGCGGGGTTCATTGCCTATAATCAGGCAATAGCAATCAACCACGATGCAGACAGTTATGAAGAGGTAGTTTTATCTGCGCCTTACGATTATCTGGTTAGCGGCACCAACATCATCGCGGTACAGGCGGTTCAGTCCAGCACGACCAGCTCCGATTTCTCGATTGATGTCAGTGTAACCGCCGAGTTGGCCGCACAAATCGGCCCGGAACCGTTCATCGAAGATTCCTATGCTTACGGTATCAAAAAAGGAAAATATGAAATCGATGCGGTATGGGAAAGCAACGAATTGACGACCTTTAACAGTACCGCCTCCATTCCCGGAAGTGTAGTCAAGCCGGACAGAACCTATCGTGTCCGCTGCCGCATGAAAGACAACACCGGTCGCTGGAGCCACTGGTCCGACGCTGTGGAATTCGTCGCAGGTCAGCCGTTGGCCGGTGGAGTACTCGATTCCCTCCGTATTACCGAATTGATGTATAATCCGGCTCCGGATGCGACGGGAACCTATGACAGCCAGGAATATGAGTTTATCGAATTGAAAAATATCGGCGTTAACTCAATTTCTCTGGACACCGTAACGATCAGCGATGGCGTTACCTTTGACTTCGCAGCAGCTCCCTCGGCATTGCGAACCCTTGCTGCCGGACAGTATATTCTGGTCGTAAAAAACAAGGCCGCCTTTGAACTGCGTTACGAAACGGCCTTCTCAGATCGAATTGCCGGCCAGTACAGCGGTAAACTGTCCAACTCCGGTGAAAGCTTTCAGTTGGACGATTTCTGGAATGGCACGATCGTTTCGTTCTCCTATAACAACGGCCTTGGCTGGCCAATGGCCGCCGATGGCGGAGGACATTCACTGGTCGTCAATGATATTGCCCTTGAAGACCAGCCGCAGGGAACGCTGGATTACGGCGGAAACTGGCGTGCCAGTGCCTACCGATACGGTTCTCCTGCCTCCGATGATCCGACGCTGATAGAAGAGGTCGTCCTGAATGAAGTGATCGCTCATACCGATTACAGCAATCCTGTGCATCCGGAGTACGACTCAAACGACTATATCGAGTTGTTCAACACTTCAGCATCGAGTGTGACATTGAGTAGCCATTGGTATCTGTCCGATGATATTGATCAGCTTAAAAAATGGCCGTTACCAGCATCGACCCTCACCTCCGGCGGCCGTATTGGCTACGATGAAGTTACCGGTTTTCATAGCCCGATCACACAGGGATTCGGTTTGGATAAAGCCGGCGAACAGGTCATTCTCTCTTATCTGCCCGGTACAAGTCAGGATCGTATTGTCGATTGTATTGCCTTCAAAGGGCAGGAAAACGGTGCTTCATTAGGTCGATTCCCGGACGGCGGCGGTTACTGGTTTGCTATGCCGCCTTCTCGCAATGCCGCCAATATGACCCCGAATCAGGATGTTGTGATCTCGGAGGTGATGTATCATCCGCTGGAAGGAACTGCAAATGATGAATACATAGAGATTCTCAA
>JAFGPC010000070.1 GCA_016926155.1 Sedimentisphaerales bacterium | reverse complement strand
TCCAGGCAGCAGTATACGTATCATCCTTCTCGACAGCCATCTGGAATTGCTGCTCGGCTTCGGCAAACTTCCGCTGTCCCCAAAACTGCCAGCCGGCGGTGCTGTATTGTTCAGCGGCTTTGGTATCCCGTGGACCGGCCCCTTGAGGTGCTGTTCCGGGGGCGGAAACGATGGCACGGATCATCCAGTCGCCTTCTGCGAACGGTCGAAATTCCTGCCCGGGAAGGCCGGTAAAGCTCTTACCGCTGCCTTCGCCGTCGAAATGAACATACACGCCTTTGGTCCGTTCCGGATTAAAGCCGGCACACAAAACGAATGTCCCGGGCAGGGTAGTCGGACTGACTCGCAGTGTAACCCAGCGAGGATCGGTGCGCGTGAAACTGCTGTAGGAGAACGGGTATGTCTGAAGAATATTGAATTTTTCATCGCATAGCCAGATATAGAAATTTTCACTTGGCGGCTGGGGTGAGCCATAGCGAGAGCCATAAATCCGTACGCCTCGCAGTACACATCCGTCGGCAGGGCTTTCCAACAGAACAGCATGGCCGCCGCCGTTGATGCTACGTTTTCCTGCTGACTTGCCGTCATCGACCGCCAGTACCTGAACTGTACCGTCTTGCATTACCTGGGAATTCCGAGCGGCTTGCCGTAAATAGGCCTGAATTTCTTCATTGACGCGCTTGGCGCGGGACGTAAGTTTATCCGGAATCGGTGTTGGATTTCCCGCCGCATCTCTGGTAGCGAACACAAAAGCATAGGGGCGTGCTGTTGCACCTTTGGCATTCTGGAAACTGCTGAATTTGCCGATATTGATTCCGCAAAGATAGGCTTTACCTGGTTCCAGTTTGACCGGCAGAGTGCATGTCCGCAATGCTGTGTCAAAAGAGATGTTACCGGCCGTTTCCGGGAACGGAGCATCCCATGTCACCCAGGACCAGTTGCCGTCGGTCATCTTCTGGTTGAATGTCACACTGATTCGGGGTGTGGCCGGATCGACGTCGGTTGCATACGTGGGAGGATTGGTTGCGATGACCACCGGTGCGGGAGTTTCGATCTGAGACAAATCCAGAGGTTCTTCTGCCTGTACTCCTTCCGGGCCCACCAGGACGGTTACCTCATTGGTGGTATCGGCAGGAACGTTTCTTTGCCATTGATATACATTAAAAGTTCCAACTTCCTGATGCAGTATCGGTTCAGCGGAAGGATTGTGGATACTGAGAGTCTTCGGTATAACCAGGAAGAAATTTTCCAATACGGGATTGCCGTAGTGATTATTCATTCGCAACTTGTGCAGGCCACCCTCCATTACCAATCCCTTGCCTCCTTTTTCAAGTAGCCAGAAGTATAGACGGCTGTCGCCGGAAGCGAGCGGTTTGTCCAATGTCCAGTACAATCGATATCGGCCTCCGGAAGTACTTTGGCGGTCTACCATGCGAATCTGTTGTGGATTTCCATTTTCATCGATGAGTTCAATATCCGACCAACTGAAATTGCCTACCGAAACCTCCCCCGTCATAGGCTGAGAACCGGAATTGGTGATCATTCCAATACCTGCCCAATGCAAAAGGTAATCCTCTGTTACAGCATAAATATGTGAATTTACACGTAACGCTCCGCTTAAATAGGCCTTGCGATGCTGCTCGGCAAGGAACCGAAACACTTCCACGCGGGATTGCATGACATCGTCCATATCGGTAGTCGCCGCCGGGCTTTCCGTTTTTTTGACGGCCGGACCGATCTTTTTCAGTTCCTCCTCACAGCGAAGCCGCATCCGGGTCTGGTCGGAATATTTGTCCACAACCTTTTGAAAGCACTTGGCCGCTTGAGTATTCTGCCCTTTTTTGAGATAGCATGTTCCCAGTCGATAGTAGGCCTCAGCGATGTATGGACGGTCCGCTTCGGCATTAAAGGCGATCCGTTCGTAGATCTCCATCGCCTTATCAAGGTCGCCTTTGATCTCCTCCTGATAGCGGCCCTCTCGGAGCTGGACACTGACGGGCTGAGCGACGGATGTGGTTGCCAGCAGCATGATGCAGCCGGTCAGCAGCATTTGAGTGATACGCCTCGTTTTCATGACTGTGCCTCCTGAATAAGGTTTCTGAAACGTTTCCTTACGACGAAAGCACATTATCCGCGCCAATGTGACGATTTTGTTACGATGTCGTCTTTTCTCTGTCTTTTTACCATCGCCCGGAATCGGTCAGCGACCTTTAAGCTGAATCCCAAGGCTTTCACCAAAGGGCTCATTTCTTTTCGATTTTGATCGTTTATCCGTCGGTTTTTTGTTTTGGGACTTTTTAGGGTGTCCTTTTTTTGCCTTCGGTTCCGGGTGTTTTTCCTCTGGCTGTGATTTCTTTTCATGCGGCATTTTCATACTGAGGGAGATTCGCTTGCGATCCACATCCACGTCCAACACCCAGACCTGAACTTTTTGTTGCACTTTTACCACTTCGGAGGGATCTTTTACGAATCGATCGGACATCTCGCTGATATGCACCAGGCCATCCTGATGCACCCCGATATCCACGAAGGCGCCGAAGGCTGTGACGTTCGTCACAATGCCCGTCAGCTTCATTCCTGCCTGTAGGTCAGTAATTGAGTTGATTCCTTCGGCAAACTCGACGGATTCCAGTGTTTTACGCGGATCTCGGCCCGGTTTGGCCAGTTCGGTCTTGATATCCAGCAGAGTCGGCATCCCCACCATTTCGCTTTGGTACCGATTCAACTCGATTTTGTCACGCAACTCGGCGTTCTTCATCAGGTCCACAATCGAACATTGCAGGTCGTTACACATAGTCTCGACGATACCGTAACTTTCCGGATGGACGGCACTGGAATCCAGTGGATTGGCCCCATCATGGATTCGTAAAAAGCCGGCACATTGTTCATATGTTTTGTCCCCCATCCCCCGGATCTGCATAAAATCATGTCGTGTCCGGAAGGCGCCGTGCTGATCCCTCCATGCTACTATATTGGAAGCCACAGTCGGCCCCAACCCCGATACATACCTCAAAAGCTGTTTGCTTGCCGTATTGACATCCACGCCTACGCTATTGACGCAAATGATGACGGTATCATCCAGGCTGCGCTTGAGATAGTTCTGGTCTACATCATGCTGGTACTGCCCCACGCCGATACTCTTGGGATCGATTTTTACCAATTCAGCCAGTGGATCCATCAGTCTCCTGCCGATGGATACGGCCCCTCGCACCGTCACATCGTATTTGGGAAACTCCTCCCTTGCCACGTCCGAAGCCGAATACACGGATGCTCCGCTTTCATTAACCATTACGATGGGGATGTTCTGTGCGAATTGAATGTTCCGCAATGCAGCTTCCGTCTCACGTCCGGCGGTCCCGTTACCCACAGCAATTGCCTCGACCTGATACTGCTCGCACAATCCCTTAATCCGTTCACACTCGGCCTGGTCCCGCTGTGGTGACTGGTGCAGGTAGACGACATCGTCATAGAGGAGCTTTCCCTGTGCATCGAGACAGATCAACTTGCAGCCGGTTCGAAAACCCGGATCCAGTGCCATCACACGCTTCTGTCCCAGGGGAGGGCTGAGCAGTAACTGACGCAAATTCGCGGCAAATACACGGATCGCTTCCTCATCGGCCCGTATCTTGGTTTCCAGCCGAATTTCCGTTTCCATTGAGGTCGACAACAGCCGCTTGAATGCATCCCGGACAGCCGACTTGATATGGGGGGTTGCCGGACAGGGATCCTTGATAAACAACCCTTCCAGAATCGCTACAGCCCTTTCCTCATCGACCTGGATATGCTGGGAAAGAATTTTTTCTTTGGCTCCGCGCCGCATGGCCAGAATCCGGTGCGAGGGAGCTTTGGCAACCGCTTCGGACCAGTCGAAATAGTCCTTGTACTTAACTCCTTCCTCTTCCTTGCCTGCCAGGACCTTGCAGACAAAGACACCCTCTGTTCGATACAAATGACGAATCTTTTCCCGTGCCGTGCTCTCTTCGTTGATTTGCTCGGCGAGGATATCTCGAGCGCCGGCCAATGCCTCCTCGACGGTTTCCACGCCCTTTTCTTTGTTGATATAGTTGACCGCTTCGGTTTCCGGATCGGCATTTCCCTGCTCCATAAGCCGTTGGGCCAGGGGTTCCAATCCTTTTTCTCGGGCTATCGTTGCTCGTGTACGTCTCTTGGGCCGGAAGGGCAGATACAAGTCCTCCAGGATCGTCATCGTCTCGGCGGCCAGGATCTGGGATCTCAGTTCCGGTGTCAGTTTTCCCTGTTCCTCAATCGATTCAAGGATGCTTGCTCTCCGTTTGTCCAGGTCGCGAAGCTGCTGGATTCGGTCACGGATTGTGGTTATGGCCACCTCGTCCAGGCTGCCAGTCACCTCTTTGCGGTAACGACTGATGAATGGCACCGTACCGCCCTCATCCAGCATGGCGATCGTTGCCGCCACCTGCATAGGTTTAACCGACAATTCCTTACTGATTTGTACTACATGCCTCTCTTCCATACCCTACTCTGTACCCTTGTCATTTTTACCTGAATCGCAAGAGCGAAATTACTCTTTTCCATAGATTGTACAGCCGGACCCGTATGACCTGCAATGGGCAGCGTGTTGCAAGAGCCACCAGATATCGGGCAATATCCTCGGCGCTGAGCATCTCGTGCGCCTTTGGCTTGACCTTGTAATCGGCAAAGAATTCCGTGTTGACGCGTGCCGGGTAAATGGTGCCGGCCTTGATTCCATACTTACGGACCTCCCACTTGAGGGATCGCATGAATCCCGCCACACCGTGCTTGGAGGCACAGTAAGCGGCATATGTTGGTCCCCCATAGAGCCCGGCCACCGAGCAAACCGTTAAAATATGACCTTTTACTTGCTTGGTTTTCATGTGTCGAATGGCCTCGCGCGAGCACAAAAAAACACTATCCAGGTTTGTGGCCAGGACAGAGGACCAGTGCTCCATGTCGATGTCGCTGATTTCCGATTTTAGACCGCATCCGGCATTGTTGATCAGGATATCCACCTGGCCGAAATGAGATTCGGTCTCATTAAATAATCGAAGGACATCTTCCTCACGGGTAACGTCGGTCTGTACGAAAATACAGTTTGGATTCACGACAGAAATCTCTTCCCGCAGTTTTTGAAGCCGCTCGACTCGGCGGGCCGCCAATACGACCTTGCTGCCTTTGTGGGCAAACGCCTTAGCCGTTGCTCGCCCGATACCGCTGCTGGCGCCGGTGACGATTACCACTTTATCTTTCAAGTTGACCATTTGCCCTCATCCAGGCAATTGTATCCCGGATTGTCTGCTCAAAATCGATTTCAGGTTTCCAATCCAATTCCTGTCTTGCCCTGGCGTTGTCAAAGTAACGGAAGACAAAGGCCGAGTCAAGGTTGTCCGCCGTTAGTGCCGGGGGTTTTGAGCGAAGTTTTTCGAAGGTCAACAAGAGGGGAAATAGAACCGGTTTGCATCTGCGGGACAGGGTTCTTCTGGGAGGGCGGACATCCAGTTGTTCCGCGATGACTTGATTGATTTTGCGAAATGTCAAGTTGAATCCCGACAACAGAAAATCCCCTTCCTTTGAGGTATTTAAAACGACATTAGCAATCCCTCTGGACACATCACGCACATCCACGATATTCGTTCCCCCGGGCATGATAAAGGGAATTTTACCTTTTCGGATTGCTTCGATCAATCGGGCCGAATTTGTCACATCGCCTGGTCCGAACATCAATCCGGGATACAGTGTAATGCAGGATAAACCCGCTTTACGGGCCTGGTTCACTTCATCGTCGGCCAGGTGTTTGCTGAGCATATAATATTTATGTTTTCTCTCGGCGATGGTCCAATCGAATTTAAAATCCTCGTTGACAGGATGATTTGGATTATTTACATACCCCAAAGCGGCGACCGAACTGATATGAATGAATCGTTTCACTCCATGCTCTCTGGCCCCCCGTAGAACATTCGCCGTTCCCTTGACATTCACGGCGTACAGTTTGTCCTTGTCCCGATAGGCAAACGAGACCAAACCGGCCAGATGGATTACACAATCCACTCCTTTAAAGGCATCGGAAATAGTGTCATAACGACAGATATCTCTATTCAGAGAAACACTGATTTTTGGAAGACCGGAACAATCAAACAAGGATATCGTTGGAGTCTTCAGATCAAGAATATGAATACCCGCTATCCGATCATCCGACAAATGACTAGAAAGAAAGGTCAATAAATGCTGGCCAAGAAATCCACAACCGCCGGTAATAAGAATTCGTTGCGAATCCATAGCTCTACCGGGCCGAACCTAACGTCCGAGCGAATTTATAATGCCGGAAACAATGCATTTGGCGATTTTGGTACGATACCAGTTGGTATTAAGATTACGTGCTTCATGAGCATTAGTCAGATATCCGGTTTCCACCAGAACCGAAGGTTGATTATGCTGTGCCAACACTTTAAAGTCCGCCCTTCGAATTCCCCGACTGGGAATTTCTTCATTTCGAAAAGCCGAATGGATACTCGTAGCTACACGTCGGCTTTGAGCCGATGCCCCCCTTGCTACATAGATGGAAGGTCCGGAAATCGAGGGATCGTGGTTGGAATCTGCATGGATCGACACGAGTAAATCGGCCTTGTGGCGTGTAGCTAATGCGGCCCGATCCAGTAATTCGACAAAAACGTCTTTTCGCCGGGTCATCACCACATTCGCCCCCTGGGCCTTGAGCATCACTTCCACATCCTGGGCAATTGCCAGATTTATTACTTTTTCCGGAATGGGAGAAAAACCGGCTTCACCCGCCCCGGGATCGCGGCCTCCATGGCCCGGATCCACCACGATAGTACGTCCAAAAAGCTTGCGACCAGGCGTAGGATAAGGAGATGGCTGGATAATGGAAAAGGCGGCTGCGGTATAAGGAGTACTGTATCCCGGATGTTGCAAACGGGTATCGGAACCCATAATCTGTGGTCCGCCACCGCTCGGATCACAACCAACCATCATAAAACAAAGGCCTGCACAACAGGCCGGTACAAGTCTTGCCCAATAAATCAATATCGTCTCCCGAAATCCAATTTAATGGTTTAGTACCTATATCGGTTGCTCATGGTCTATGGCCTGAGATTTTCCGTCCAGACCATGAAGCTACAGGGAAAAGTTAATTATATAAATCCCGGAACGGAATGCAAGGAAATGTTCGCAAGTGACGAAATTAAAAGAACTTGCGGCCTCTTCCTATGAACCAGCTCAAAGACTGATTTCCTTGACCACGGGCGCGAGCCTTCTATAATGCTATGGATCGAATGTGTTGCCCTTGGAAAGATTTCAATTAGGATACTTTCATGACATACCTTGCCGTGCCGATTTGTGGGCATGATATCGAATCTATGGCCGATCAGGTCTATGCCGCTCAGTCTCGTGGCGCTGAGATGGTGGAACTGCGTCTGGATTATATGTCCGGTCTTGACTTGGATCAAACCGGCCGGCTTCTTCACCTGATCCGACAGCTTGGCCTTCCTGTTATCGTTACCTGCCGGGATAAGACCGAGGGCGGCTATCATGATTATCCCATCGAATTGCGAATTTCTGTGCTTAGCAAAGCCCTGAATGAAGGGGCCGACTATATTGACTGCGAATTTATCAATTTTAAGCGGGCCAATGTTCGTAACTCCCTTACTGAGGCGATCCGGTCCCGTCCCAAGAGCCGTCTGATCTTGTCGGCACATGATTTTGACAAACCCTTTGCCAATCCTGTCGATTTGGTCGAAGAGATCCGTCGGGCCTGTCCTCATGCCGTTCCCAAACTGGCTTATATGGCAAATTATATAAACGATTGCTTTCCGGCTTTTGATCTTCTCTCTGCCGGACAAGGCGACAGGATCATTTTATGTATGGGGCCGGCGGGGATCATCTCTCGTATTCTGGCAAAAAAATTTGGTTCCCTTGTCACGTTTGCCGGTCTGGATTATGACTCTGCTACCGCGCCGGGACAACTCAATCTGGAACAGATGCTCCAGCTTTATCGATATCACACCATCCGAAGTAATACCGAGATATACGGTGTTATTGGCGATCCTGTCGCTCATTCACTGAGTCCGGCCGTCTTCAACGCCTCTTTTGATGCCGCTGGCGTCAATGCGGTCTATCTCCCGCTTCTGGTCCAGGGGCAGCGAAGAGGTTTCAGCGAATTCATGAATACTATTGTCGAACGTGAAATTGACGGAGGTTTCGGATTTCGCGGATTTTCGGTCACGATTCCTCACAAGGCCCATGCTCTGGAATACGTTGAAGACAAGGGCGATTATATCGAACCGCTGGCCGAACAGATCGGGGCTGTCAATACACTGAAAATAGGATATGGCGGGATTGTCACAGGGTATAATACCGACTATGCCGGCGCGATGGATGCCCTGACGATCTCGATGGGTATTGACCGCCATGATCTGCATGGCAAGAATGTTGCCGTGGTTGGGGCAGGCGGCGTCTCTCGTGCGGTCATCGCAGGCTTGGCCGATGTCGGAGCAAAAATCACGATTTACAACCGTACTCTTGCCAAGGCCGAAGCATTGGCCGATGAATTTGATACGCGATATGCATCTTTGGACAAGTTAATCAACCTTAAAGCTGATATCATCATCAACTGTACCAGTATTGGGATGTACCCGGATGTCGAGGCTTCTCCAGTACCGGATCAAGTCCTTACTGGTTCCATGACCGTATTTGATACGGTATACAATCCTCTGGAAACCCAATTGTTGAAACAAGCCGCCTCTGCCGGCGCCAGAGTCGTCAATGGGGCGGAGATGTTTATCCGTCAGGCCATCGCTCAATACAAGATATGGATTAATAGTGCTCCTGATGAAGCGATTATTCGCGACACCGTGTATTCTAAGTTGACAAGCCAAAACGCATGATCCTATCTCTTGCCGTTCCCCAATATCAATTCATTACCTATTGAATTTTAAAACCTTCGGACGGGAGAATTACTGTATCGGATAGGCGAAAAGGACTATCCCCAAAGTTTACGGTAATGCAGGTTCCGTTGGAAAATCGTGTTTGCTGAACCCGGCGATCGGCTGTGAGGAAGTGGTGGTCCGTCATTTCCGCATATCCGACGTTTCGTACGATCGGGCAGATATCATTATAACTTCGGGCGAAACGTTTTTTATTTTCGTTCCAGAAGTCATGCTTGAACATGAACATCGGCGGTGTTCCGTAGAGGATATTAAACAGGTCCCGTTTCTTCCAGATGGCCGGCAGCTTGTTGTTGTAATCGCCCCAATACCACTGTGTGACAACGCAATCATGATAGACAAGCTCCCAGAGCGGCAGGCGATATTGATGACCGACCTGGAATTTAGATACCCGTTCAGGTACTTCCTCCAGGATTCGGCTCATATCCCGTCCCGCATCCGGAATACGGTAGGGACCCAGGCTCATCATGCCTTCGAAATAGTGAACATAGGGGACAGCGGCATCGTGGCCGGTCTCTGAGCCGGTAACCAGTTCGCAGGTTTCGGACATATAGCGCAGCAGCTCCATCTTCCAGCGGCGGCTGTCGCTTCGGGTCATGGGGTGATCCGGATCATAACACTCACGCCATGGGCTGGCCGTCGTTGTGTCGATAAAACGGCAACGATACGGATGCGTCTTCAACTCGGCAGGAACGCGTTTGGCGGCATGGACGAGGGCCTGCCGATCACATAACACGCCGCAGGGATACATGTTTCCATCCCTGCCTTTGACTTGCCAGCCTTTTCTCCAATTGCCTTTTTCATCCAGCATCAAATCATCCGGCCAGCCTTCCTGCGTCCAGTCGCTGTGTGTGCCGCGCAGATATTTCTCGACGACTTGGGGATCCATCAAATCCTGATAGATATCGTAGCGACTGGTCAGGACTCCCTCCATTGTATTCATCTGTTGGATGTCCTGGGGACTGCCGCGTCGGCTCCAGAGGATTCGTTCAATCCCGACCTCTTTCAGTTCCCGGACGATCGCCACGGGGTTCCGTTCCCAACACCAGACATTGACAGCGCCGACCAAAAGATCAACATTTGGGTTTTCCTTCCGCTTGTCTTCCAGCGACTTGAATTGTCCGATCTGTTGGGCGTATTGGCGATATCGCTTGCACATGGCGACATGTCCGCCCTTGTCAAAAAAAACAGATCGTAATCGGCGTGTATATCCAAACTTGCCTTTTTGAGACTGCCATAAAGGAACGATATACAGATTACCTGCGATTCGGTTAATTTGAATGGCGGCATCATCCGGCGTTTCGAGGATGGCCATATGCCCAGTCTCGCCATCGGTAACACCCCAGAAAGACATACAAATCCCATGGCCTCCGTAGGCAATCAGGGTTATCGGATTGATGGATTGATCATCGACGGGATAACTGATCCCTTCATTCATAGGAATGACCAGGTACGTTCCAGGGCTGCTCGTAAAAGGATGTGGAAAACGTATGGAATCAAACGAATGATTGGCCTGTGATGTGATCGAAAAGACAATTTCGGGCGTATCCGGTTCCAGTTCCACCGAGACAATATACTCTTGGCCGGTCGGGGCGTGCAATGCAGTGAATGCAATACGGTTTTCTATCGTAGCGGCATCGATTATGACAATTTCCTTATGGATAGGATGCTGAGTCCATGAACGATTGCAACGTTTGTCCGTCACGTCCAGAACGGCTTTTATGGTGTCAAGATGCACATCCAGTATGGAGTTTGACAGTTTCAGTTCGGTAGGGATTCCTTTCCCTTGCAGGTCACGGATATTGCCTGTTGTTGTCAGACTGACTTCGTCAAACCAAACCGTCGCCGGACCATTTCCAATTAATCGAGGCTGGATTTTTGCCACGCCGTCCGGCACGACGAATGTGCATTGGATCTGTTCCCATGGCCCCGTCTGTTTGGCGGATCGCCCGCCCATGGACCAGTCGATAGCTGTCCCTTTCGCGTCGTACGCCGTCACACAAAGGACGACCTTTCCTGCCCCTTCCCGGCGAATCCATCCGCTGTATGCAAACAGATCCCCCGGATGTACCTCAAACTGTTCATGATAGTTAAAGCTCCAGTCGCGATCTCCTTTGTGTTCGATTCGGACACTTCGTGAGCCCTGATGGACCTGTTCGACATCCATCGTCAGCGTACCGGCGTCCTTTTCCCGGGTCCACAATCTGTTCCAGTCAGCAGGAGAGCCCACTTGCCATGTTTCAAAACTGGAATTTTGCAGGCGGTTCTTTTGTTCGGCGGCCAGGGCAGATGCGGTGGTCTGGAATGGAGCCAAAATTAAAAAGATCCACATTAGACACAGTCTTATATATAACATAATACCTCCGCATGCGCGTTAGTAATTAAAGATATATACTCCATTATAAGGATCCGTTACAAAAGAGTACAGGAATAAGAGTTGGCAATATTGTGAGAGTGTAAAAGCAGTGCTACATTGACAGTAATGTGACGGCATTGTATTATTAGGTTTACTATGGAGTAGTTAATCCGTACTGTTTTTATGATTCCTTATCCAGGAGAATTCATGGCCGATTGCGATATAGGGTCAAATACTGATATAAGTCATTTTCGTTCTTCCATGTTTGCACGAATCGCACGACAACGCCCCCGCACTGAAAGTCTGGTCTTGTGGATTGGTCTATGTGTTACGGTATATGCCAAGATTGTACTTGTTTCAGATCAGAATGTTGAGACTCATTTCCTGGAAGTATTCGGAGTGATTGCATCGGATATTTGTTTCTTTTTCGTTCTGATGGCGATATTTCATGCTTTGTACTGGATGATCCCCGGTAAAGCAGCGGCTCGATTAACGTTGGTTATTTCGCTTGGAATTCTTGGCTGGTCTCTAGCGAATGCAGGATGGCTTCTTCGTAGTCAAGTACAATTGCAGCCGGGGATTTTAGCTATACTGATTCGCGATATCACCGAACTGTGGCCGCTGGTTCGGTCTCATCTTTTTTCTCATTTTATAGAGATGCTTATTTTATTAAGTATAGGCTTTCTTGGGGTCCTATGGCTCTTGTGGAGGTTCATTCGTCCGATATGTTTTGTGCATTCAGGCCGTTATCATAGAAATTGCTTTCTGGGTACGAGTCTAATTGCTCTGTCATGTTGGGGCCTACAAGGCATTGTTGTCCGTAATTCACAGCTTGGATTTACAGGTGAAATTTTAGGTTTCAGCAGTCATTGGCAAGCTGCTGTATCCATTGTCTCCGGATCAGAAATGCAGGATAAGAATAATCATCGGGGTCGTGCTGTCCCCCTGGCGGGCGAGCGAAGGATTGAAATACCGGATCTATCCTCGGAGCAAAAACCCAATATTATTCTGGTCTTATTGGAATCTGTTCCTTACTGTGTCACCTCTTTATCAGGTAACGATCCCAATCGAACTCCGTATCTGACCGAATTGGCCGGGAGGGGTATTTCATTTGAATGTGCAAGGGTGCCTGTATCTCATACGACCAAGGCCTATTGGGCTGTGTTAACCGGTTCCATTCCCTCGATCAGTTCTGATTATGTTGAAGCTGTCCCTATGGGCCAACCTTATGAAAGTCTGGCCACAATTCTTGGGCGGATTGGGTATCGTAGCGCTTTTTTTGAAATGTCCAAAGGCACATATGAATGCGCACCGGGACTTTTTTATAATCTCGGATTTGATTTGGCGTGGTTTCGTGAAAATCTGGAGGATCCATCCGCTCATCTGGGATATCTGGCGGGGGATGACTTTCGGATCATTCCATTTGCCGTACAGTGGGCGGCGGAAGAAACAAGTCCGTTTTTGTTGATGACGATCACAACTGTCACGCATGATCCCTATGAAGTACCATCCTGGTACGCTGCTCCGGCAATAAACATCGAACATCAGTATACACAAGCCCTGCAATATACCGACTTGTTTTTAAAAACGCTTTGTCTGAAACTGACCGAGCGGGGATTAATGGACAATACGCTTGTATGTGTCATTGGTGATCACGGGACGGGATTGAACCTGAGTCGTGACCAGGCGCGATGGAGACCGCGGGAAGAGGTGATTCAAGTACCATGGGTGTTGTCTTGGCCGGGACATTTACCGACGAGTCGGGTTATTCGTTCACCGGTCAGTCAATTGGATGTAACGCCTACGATACTGCGACTGCTCGGATTAGGTTTGGAGGAAGCGGATTTTGGTGGACTCGATGCATTGCAGCCGATCGAAATGAATCGAAAGTTATATTTCTCGTCATGGTATGGAAACAGTCCCATGGGATTTGTGCAGGGTGAGCAAAAATACGTGTACTGGCCCTATCTGAAAAGTGTACTTCAATACAACCTTCGATCAGATCCGCTGGAAAATCATCCCATTGAAGTTCAGGGCAAAGAGAAAAGGGCTATTATAGATGATATTTTATCCTGGCAGCAGAAAACCCAAATATTCATCGATGCCAAACGTTACTATGAGAAACGAATTTTCGACCACTGGCAGGTATTCGGAACGGGACGCTCCGCATGGGCTTATTATGTGCCCTGACAGGAATCAATGTGGAGGGCGGAGAAATGAATGAAATCGAAACACATAAGACGTATTCGAATCGTGCTCTCTGGATTCGATTGGGAATTCTGTGTCTTTTCTGGATATGGATGTGTTGGCCGGAAATGCGGCGTTTTGCATCGGCTGCCATTAACGGCAGTGAGATGGCTCATGCTGTGGCTTTTCCTTTGGCCGGGTGGGTGTTATTTTGTCGTCGTAAGAAGGAGTTGATTTCGAAAAGTAGATCGGACTCAATGGTGAGCATTCTTCTTCTTTTACTGTCTATAATGTTGTATGCGGCCTTACAATGGCCATTTTCCTTTGCCTATGCAGAGGACTTAATCGTTTTATTCATTTTACTATCTGTGATTGCTATCGCGGCAGGATTTCGTTTTATGATGGGTATTTTCCCAATCATTCTGCTGGCTTTTCTGTGTATCCCCATGGGAAGCCGTATGTATGCTACCCTGATCATCTATCCGGAGACCTATACTCTTATCGCTGTGAACAAAGTTCTGAGTTTGTTTCCCGGTTTGAAGGTCTTGCTTGAAGGGGTGGATATCCTCTTTGAATATGCCGGTCGATCCGGAGCAATTGCTTTGGGCGAGTCCAATCGAGGCGCTCGTTTGTTCCTGGCGTACGCTTTTATTGGAACATTCGTAACTTTTTCCGAAGTTCGATCCTGGAGTCGGCTTTTGTTTGTGGCAATATGTACTTGTCCCATTCTTCTGTTTTGTAATTTTCTTCGTCTGTTGTTTTGGGCGGTTGTCGTGATTTTCCTTCCTTTTGGAACCTTAAGTGGCTGGCCCCGAATCCTGTCGGCCTTGATTTCCCTGTTGATGGCGTATCTTTTGTATCGTTTTGTATGTTCTCCACGACTCAGTCTCTTTGTTTCGGAGGAATCAAAAAAAGATCATAGTACTTGCGGTTCCCTACGGCAAGATACTTCAAAAGTCGATGGATCCTATTTTCCCGTTCCTTTTTTACTGGGAGTTATTATTCTGGTTCTCTCGACGCTTTTTCTCCGCCCTTCCCTTGCGCATCTGGAGGAGTATTATCGAAAAAAACCGATCGCAATTCGGCAAAAATTAGGCCTGTTTCCAGTCTCCGAATTGCCCTCTTTTAAGGAAGGATGGCATATAAGCTCTCATGAAGCGCCGGTTGAGGATATGGGGACGGATGAATACGTTCACCTGTTGATGTTGCGCAAGGAAAAGAATCTCTTTCCTGAACATATGGAGTTTTTTGTGACGTACTATAGCGATCCTGAAGATCAAGTACCGCATACGCCGGATGTCTGTTCAAGGCAGGCGGGAGATGTCGTTTTACAGATGAAACCGGTGTCTTTATCCTGTAGGGTAGGCCAGAAAGAATATACGCCGCAGGGATGGTGTTTGCTCCTTGAACAAACCGAAGGAGTCTTGGTGGATGTGTTCGTATTTTATGTGGATGGACACTTTCGTCGAGATCGTCAGGCAGTGCGTTGGGACATTTTCAAACCGGGAAATCGACACGTTTTTTTCAGTAAGATTGAAGTGGCCGTAAAAATAAGCCGTTTAGAAGATACAGAAGAAGCATTACAGTGGTGTAAGCGTTTGTTCGCCGAAGCGGCGCCAATACTGATTGAAAAACATTTTCCCTCTGAACAGCAGGTACGTTCCAGGTGATTTTTATGGAATTGAAATACGGCGTCTTCGAACAATCCAGCCTTGGTAGAAGACGAATATAAGTACGACGCCGGCGATTATAAATTTGTAATAGCGTGGTTCCGCGACGGGAACCCAGACATCGGAAACCGTAACTGAACGACCGGATTGGAAACGAACCATGGCAGGGGCTGATCCCAGTACGGCTCCTCGGCTGCTGATCCGCATGGAGAAAAGACCTTCCTGATTTGGTTGAATTCCGAGATGAGATTCTGGCGCCCAGGTCTTAAATTTGGAGGGTGTTGTTTCAATGATCCATCCCTCGAGAGAAAGGAAATTATAAGCGGCGTGCTGTCCTAGGTCCAGGGAAACGATGGAATCAGATCCTGTGTTTGTTAATCGATAGGTGTAAATGCTGGAGGTAATACTGACGGTCAGGTGAAAATCGGATTCTGTGAATTCCTGACTTCGGGGTGTGGAGGTAAAAACAAATAAAACGAACAAAGAAAACATCATGATATCTTCCTGAAGATTAATCCCAACAACAAATCAAGTATAGAAAATGAAACCACTCCGGTAAAAGAAAAATTAATACAAATGATAGAGGCTTCTGAAAAACATACTGTTTTTCGTTTCCTTGCCTGATTGTTCGTTTTATCTTGTTATTCGGGCGAATAGTTGCTCTTTTAC
>JAFGPC010000069.1 GCA_016926155.1 Sedimentisphaerales bacterium | reverse complement strand
GGTCCCCTCCCCGCCATCGGCGAGCGGTTTTTCAATGATAATCGCTCCCGGAACGATCCGTCGAACCGCATCGGATATGATCCTACAAGCCTGGCTCGAGGAAAGTGAATCCTTAAACGAATCCGGCGCAATTACAATCTTCATTCATACTTCCATAGGTTTTTAACCAAATTCATATTGTTTATAAATCTTCATTTTGTCGTCGTTTGTAACGACGACATTTCTTTCTCAGATGTTCAATTCTACGTTTCCATACTCTTCTTCCACTTGTCAATTGCTCAATGAAAGAAAGAATTGACTCGGCTTCTTTATATTGCCCCAATTCGATCAATGCCTTTGCTTTTTGCATCTGCCAGAGAAGTGTTTTGGGGGACTCCTTATTCGTCGCCTCTAATATCTTGTTTACAACCTGAACAGCTTCACTGTACTTGCCGAGTCCCATATATGCATCGACTTGAATTTCAAAAGCATCTACCCATTCGGATTCTCGCTGGAGTACTTGCCGGGAAATGTCCAAGGCTTCTTCATATCGACTTAAATGGTTAAAGATATCCGCCTGTAAAATCAAGACATCAATATTATTTCTGTCGGTATGGAATAATAATTCAATGATCTGCAATGCAGGTTTATAATATTCTGCATAATGCAGATTTCGTGCAAATTCAAAACGTGCTTTTTGTAAGTCCTGCCCATTTTCTACGGCAGTAACAAATTCCTGAAAGGCCTCTCCCGTATCAAAGAAGATCCGAAGCACAATATGCCCACCTTTTACGGTCGTTCTCGGATCACCCACGAGGATTTCTATGGGTATTTCCAAGCCTACTTTTTCTCGTATCCAATCATGAAATGCATTCCATTGAACCGGATAACTTTCCTTTAAAAAAGGCAAAACATAACAAGTGAACCAGTCGTGTTGTACCTTTTCGGCATAGATTTCAACTTTGTCTTGATCCTCTGCCATCCACCGGCCTCTTGCAATACGAGAAGAAAAGTCATAATGGTGAGCGATCTCATGCACAAGAGTCATCAGCATGAGCATTCGCAAATACATGCCGATAGGAACATGGCAAAGAAATTCTTGTTCTCCCACATACGCATTGATTCGAATTTTGGCCTGGTTTGGGTAATACGTTCCCAGTACTGATCCATGATAAACACCGGGCAAGATTTCATATCCATCTCTTCCCACATATGGATCTGGTTCTGGGGATTCCACCCATATTTCACTTGGTTTGGATTGCCCTTTTTCCCCAAGACACAACTCAATCAATGTCAATCCATCGGTTACCCCTTTTGGCAAAATATCTAAAATAGAACGAATGTCATTAACATTAGCGGGATAATGTATGAATTCCGATTCATCCTGCACATGGATGGGTATTTCATTGATGGAAGTCAGCGGTAAAGGATTTTTGCTTCTCCGAGAGTCTTTAGTCATTCGTTTCGTCAAACGTTTCTTATAGAGTCTCTCCTTCAGCCGTTCGATCTTTTGAGCTCTCTTTTCAGCATCCGAATAATCGTACTTTTCAATTTCTTCAAGAAGTCTTTGTGTTGTATGGTAACTTCGAGACACAGATATTCCTTAAATCTCTATCAACATGTTTCGTAATGTCTTTGCATTGTCGACAGCATATGCATGGTAATCGTTATTGAAATATGCATACACATCATACCCTTGTTGAAGCATATCCTGCAACCACTTGGCCCAATCAACTAGAACTGTATCTTTATACAGAGATTGATATAGATGTGGCCGGCCGTGAAAACGAATATAAACGAATTTACCCGTTACAATTCGCGGAAACTCCAGTTTCGACATATCCGCCAGACAAAGCGACCAACCATGTTCTTTCAGGATCGCATATATCGGATCGCACAGCCAACTGGCATGTCTAAATTCAACCGTTGCGCGAAAATGAATTCCCAGTTCTTGTTCACATTTATAAAATTTATTCAGAAAGCTGGAAAGCCGGTCCATATCGCAATGTAAACCCGGCGGCAATTGAACCAACACCGGCCCGAGATGTTTGCCCAGCAACAACACATGAGACAGAAACTTCTTCAAATCATCATAAACGTCCTTCAATCGCCTGCGATGCGTGATCCATCGCCACATCTTGACGGCATAGGTAAATCCATCCGGCGCTTTTCGGGCCCAGTTTTGGAAGGTTTTTTCCGGAAACAATCGATAAAATGTGGCATTCAGCTCCACCGTGGAAAACTGTTCAGCATAGTATCGAAAATGACAACTCTTAGGCAAATCTTTCGGATAAAACCGCCCTTTCCAGTCGTCATAGGACCAGCCGCTGGCGCCGACATAACTTGTTCCCCGACTTTTTTTCATCCGATCCCTTAGGGTAATTTGTACCCTTTCCATTCAAAGAGATCTTACTTCTTTCGAGGAATCCGGGCAAACGATTTTATCGGTATTATGGATGTTCGGTTACCGATACGGAAAGTAGTTTGAAGTGATCTTTCAACTGCTCCGGGGTAAAGCCCTCGGCCACGATAATTTGGTCTTTGTTGGACAGGACCAGCCACGGCAGTCTATCAATCCTCCACTCCACCAGACGTTCTGAGACCGGATGTTGTCCGTCGTAAGATGGAAAACCACCAGAAAGAAACGGTATCTGATTGCTTCGAATCCATTCGGCGGCTTTTTCCCGATTCGTCGGATTTGTCTCCACCAGCAGAACCTTTATGTCCCGTTTGACAAACTCATCGGACTTCGAAGTCAGTTCCCGTACAAACGATTGTGAATCCGTCCGGGCCACATTCCAGAAACACAGAAGAACCGGCTTTGTTGAAGACCGGTCCCACTTCCCTTTTTCCACCAACACATCCAGGTTTCGTACCTTTTTTATGATCGGATAGGGAATTGCAGCATTCGGTGATTTCGGCAGGCGACCCCGGGTATCCACATGAAAAGGGCTGTTTCGCCACCAGACAAATTCCGGATCAACCAAATGGTGAAAACCGGAGGTATTCAGATAAAACGGAATCTTCGCTCCATCGTCCACTTCGGTCGGTTCAAAGGATCCCAGGGCATCGTGATCCGGATTCAGGAGTACCTTCGTCCGTCGGATGCAATGTTTGGACTCATACTTCCGCCCTTTGCCTATCTGTTGGATCATTCGCTCCACAGCCTCCATCGGGACCCAGATACCGTCAATGCGTTCAAAGCGAATATCCTCAATCGCATAATACATCAATATATCCGACGACATAATGCGTCCATTCCACAGGTCTCCCGGTTCTTTTCGAACATAAGCCCGGGCAACCTGCCAGTCATGATCCGCATCAAACCAGACCTGATACCTTCCCTTTTTACCCTGTGCATGGAGAAGCCAGCAGGAGCTGCCATGGATCAGCGTCGGTTTTGGCGCCATCATCGGCTTTCCTGTTTCGCACAGGATCTTGTCAATCCGGCCTTCCATTGTGCTGCCATAGAGGTATCCCCTCAACGCGCCTCCCACCTCGTCAAACTGTTTCTTACCGGGATGGACCCATAAAATTCCGCGATGGCCGGGCTTTACCGTCGAATCAAACTGGAATGAGGTCTTGCCGTCCCAGAGATGGAGATTGGTTCTGGCTTCTTCGATCGGCGTTTTTTCCGCCACCAATCCCACATGGCCCCACATGCGATTATACCACTTGGTTCGGTGACCATCCGAGCACATTTCAATAACCGTCGTCGGGGCGCCATCACCCTTGAGATAAGGGGCCTGGGGTTGCACGGTGGAACGGGCCTCGATCAGGATAAACTCTTCCGTGATGATAAACGACTTGAGCTTGTCCTGTGTCGCGGCGTATCGATCCAACACTTCAGCAGCAGAGAGGGGATCGGATCCGGTCAGGACGCTTTTGCTATCGGCACAGGCCGGACCGACCACCCAACAATTGAAAAATCCTGTGAAGTATATTGCTAAATGAAAACCAATATATTTCATCGTGTTTTCCCCCGTCTCAAGGAAGGATCAAATTGGATTTCTTGTAGCGCAGAAGGAAGCAGAGATCAGATTCCTGTAAACTTCCATTGTCCATCGACCTGAACAAGTGAGGCATCCAGTTCAAATTTGTCTCCCGGCATCCATGTCATCTCATGGCCGCCTTCTGAAATCGAAAATTGCCTAATCACTGTCGATAACCAGCGAACATATAGGCCGTGTTCATCCGTATTCTGTTCGATCACTTCGACAGGCGGACCAATCGATTGGAAAACCTGTTTCATCTGAAGATCTCCCGGATTTTGCGGATTGGTCATAATCCGTCGCAAATCCCCCAGGTCATCGGCACCCTCAATAAAACAATCGGCGACTGCTTCAATGTTGCCTGTTAACAAAATCGTCATAAAAGTCGAAATCGTCTTGTCCGGACTGGAGAAATCCTTGGTAATTCCCCCCATCATCATTCCCCCGAATCCCCCGGCGAAACCACCTGCACCGCCGCCTCCGACAGCACCACCCATCATGCCCCCTCCGCTGACTCCCCCGGCAAATCCACCACCACTTGTCTGTGTTGTCACTGCCGGGGATGGATTACTCATATCCGGAGGGAGAATCGGCTCGGGATCCTGACCCCGGCCGGTTTCGGTATTGACATCCACATATCGGCTGGGAGAGCCCGTACTAGCAGTGACAGGATTCTCTGTTTCAGAAGGCACAGTAACTTTGGTTGGCTGGCCCTTTTTATTGAACTGATGAATCGCTACACCTCCAACACCAATTCCAATCGCTGCAATGACTCCTGCCGTTATGAGTTTGGCCTTGATTCCAACCGCTGCCGCTGAACCGGCTGTCGCTCCCACAGAAGCTGTGCCGCCGGCAACCGCGGCCGTCGAGCCTACAATCGCCATCTTCGCCAGTTCCTGGATCACTATGGGTGGCGCTGCCTGAACTGCATTGTTCAACAACAAGGTTCCTAATGTCACACCGGTCACAATAATTCCTCTCTTATGCAACTTGCTGCGAAGTTGTTCGACTGCTGCATCCACCCGACGAGATACGGTCGGCTGGGATACATCACGCTCAGTGGCAATCTGGGACATGCTTTTACCTTCGAAGAAATGCTGCACCAGGATTTCGCGAAGCTCTTCATTTAACTCGTGAATCGCTTCGTCAACAAACGGAGAGACATCCTGCCACTTATCGGTTTCTTCGATTTTATCCTGAATATAAACAACCTCTCTTTTCCGTCGTGAGACATCCTGCCGAATCACATCCACTGCTTTTCGTGTCGCCACACGATGCAGCCAGCTTCCCAGCGAGCCGGTTACCGTCCCGGCATTCTTCAGCAATTGAAAAAATGTCTCCTGCGTAGCATCCGCCGCCTGGTCCGCATTGCCAATTACCCGGAGACACGATCCATATACCAGCCCAGCATAGCGATGCGTCAGTTCGGCGAATGCCTCAGCGTCATTATGACGGGTAAACCGCTGTAAAAGGATAGCTTCACTTTCCGACATGTCGGGCTCCTTTCGACTCCTGCGACTTTCTTCTTTCACTTAACAGTCGCAGCCGAGAGCCTAAATATTCATGGAAATTGACTTTCATGGAAAATATTGTATCGTATCCTGCATGAAAATGAACAGTGCAAAATGCGGTCTCGTGGTCATCGATGTGCAGGGCAAACTAGCCCAGCTTATGCACGAAAAAGAGCGTCTTTTTAACAATATCCAGGTTCTGATCCGCATAGCGAAGGCCCTGGAGATTCCCATCCTGTGGTGTCAGCAGGTTCCGCAGGCCCTGGGGCCCACCGTCGAATCCATCGCCGCTCTTTTGGATGGTATCGAATCCATTGACAAATCCAGCTTCAGCAGTTGCGGTGATCCCGGCTTTCAAAAGCGATGGAAGTCTCTTAACCGCCAGCAGGCTATTTTATGCGGTATCGAAACACATATCTGTGTCTGCCAGACCGCCTGTGACCTCCTTGAGACCGGCCATGAAGTCGCCGTCATCGCCGATGCGGTCTCCTCCCGAACTCCGGAAAACAAACAGATCGCCCTGGATCGTATGGCTGCCGAAGGAGCAATGATTTATTCGGTCGAGATGCTTCTTTTTGAACTTCTAGGTGATGCCAGGCACGACAAGTTCCGCGAGCTTGCCCGTCTGATTAAATGATATTACAGACCTTTGCTTGACAGCGGACACAACGAGAGCATATAATATTTTTGATATGGAGGATCGTGTTTACAATCAGGAGCGGGAATTATGAATCGGGATTTGCATCACTTTCATTTTATTCTGGCTCAGTTGATTGTTCTCATCCTTGCCGGGGCAGGAATCATGTTCGTTCTGTCTCGGCCGCAATTTGAAACCGAGGCCGCCATCCGCATCCAGCCCCGTATTGTTCCCATTCTATTTGATCGACAAACAATCCCAGAACATTTCGAACCATACAAAAACACGCAGGTTGCCCTGATCCGAAGTAATCGGATTCTCAACCGCACTGTAGACGAACTCACTAAACAAAAAGTGGACTTGGATTGGATGCCGGATGCCCCTGATATCCTTACGCAATTGAAAATAGCCATCCGAAAAAACATCCTCTCAATCCAGTCCGATCCAAGAAGCGAACTGATTCGCATCCGGATGCAAACTCGTCAGCCCGAACAGGCACAGGCCATCGTAAATGCAATGCTTCATTCGTATATAACCGTCGCCAGTACGGAGGACATTGCACAGGAACAACAGCAGTTACGCATTCTTGAAGATCGCAAAAAAGTCCTCGAAGCAGAAATGGAACAATTGCATCATACCATCCAAAAGCTGGAAGCTGAATATGACATCGCCGAATTACACCAGCAGCAGGAACGAATCGAGGAACAGATTAAGGCCGTTCATACTGCCCTGATGGAGCAGTCGATGGAGCGGATTCGGCTGGAATCCAGGATGGTGGTCGAAACCACCAAACCGCAGACACCTGACCGACAGCAGGCTATAGCGGAACTTACCGATCAAATCGCTCAAGCCAGAGAAGAGGAAAAGCGACTTCATCTGAAAATGGACGAACTGGATAAGGCCGTTATCGCAGAACAACCGGATTATTCCGAAATTAAGGCACTCAATGAGAATCTGTACCGAAAACAGGAACTTCATGAGCAGATCTGTCGACGGATCGATCAGTTAACCATGGAACAACAAATTCCCTCCCGCATTTCCATCGCTTATGAAGCCTCCAGCATTCGTCTTGGTCCAAATCGGATTTTTCTTGTAACAGTTCTGGCTTTTGCTGGTCTATTCTCCGGGGCCATTCTGGTCTCCTGGCTGGCATTTGCGATCCAGCCCAAAGAACCGATGCGGAAAACGGGAGAAAATCATGAGCGAGGATCCACAGACGACGAAACGCTTTAGACTACGCATCTGGCATGTCCTGGCAGGTCTGGTCATTTTATGTCTGACCGTTTTTGTCATCTTCATCCTGACGGGTAACAATCAGCTCGAAGCTAAAATCGCCGAACTGCAGCAAAAAGGCTACCCCACCAGTTACGATGAACTGATCGAACAGCGACAATTGCCCGAAGATATCCCCAACGCAGCCGACACCTATATCAAGGCTTTCATGGCGTATCAGAAGCCTTCGGCCGAACTAAAATCCCTTTTACCAATCATCGGAGGGGCTCCACTACCTGAACTGGGCCAGCCGCTACCGGAGGAAATGAAAACTGCGATTGATCAATTTCTCCAACAGAACAAAAAATGCCTTGACCTGCTCCACCAGGCCGCACAAATCGATCAATGCTATTTCCAACCGAATATGACGGCTCAACCATGGCCGGCAAATCCAAATCTTAATTTCATGAAATCTTCGGCTCTACTCCTAAAGATTGCAGCAATTGACGCTGCAGTAAACAATAACTACAAAATGGCTGAACAGTATGTTCTCGATGGGCAACAACTTGTCAAATCTCTTGATCGCGGATTCTTTCTTATCGACTATTTAGTGCAGGCTGCTTTGGAAGCCGTTAATGTATCTAGTTTTGAATATGTTCTAAACTACGTAAGGTTCACTGATGAGTTGTTACAAAGGATGGACCTTGCATTGGAAGAAAGTATTCCCACATTGGATGCATCCCGCGCCTTTACATCCGAAGCTTGTACTTTGATTCAACTTTGTAATAATCCCGATCATTTTCGCAGTCAATTTCCTTCATCCACACCCCTTCGATACTCAGGACTGCTCAGTCGTAATGTATTGGTATATCTGGAATATATAGAAAAAGTCAATGAAGTCCTTAAACTGCCTCCGTGGGAGCAACTGGCAGGCTTCAAGAAAATTAATGCTGAAATCAGCAACTTGTCTTTTCTCTATGCCTTAGTCCGTATAACGTATCCTGCCCATGATCGTATACATGTCCTTAATCTGCGAATGCGAGGGCAAATCAATTCGGCACGAGTAGCAATTGCGATGGAGCGATACCGGCTGGCCGAGGGTAAGCTGCCCGAAGCTTTGGAGGAACTGGTCCCCCTTTATCTCGACGAAGTCCCACTCGATCCTTTCGACGGCAAGCCCCTGCGATACAAGCAAACGAATCCCGGTTATATCATATACAGTATAGGCGAAGACCAGGTCAACAACGGCGGTATTCCCCTATCCGAATCCAACCGGGACTCCTTCGACTGGCCCTTCACTATCCGACGCTGATCTGTTTGGAAAATCCTTTGATCTTCTCGCCGGTTTACCTATAATCTGCCCAAACAAGCGGTTGCCTCACCGCGAAATAATAAGCAATCACGGAGAAAAGATTTTGGAAGGGAGTGTGTCATGCCCAAACGGCCCGATGTTCACAAAGTCCTCATTATCGGTTCCGGTCCCATCGTCATCGGTCAGGCCTGCGAATTTGACTACAGCGGCACCCAGGCTTGCAAGGCCCTGCGGGGTCTCGGCTATAAAATCGTACTGGTCAACTCCAATCCGGCAACCATCATGACCGATCCCGGGATGGCGGATGTAACCTATATCGAGCCCCTGACGGTTGAAGCGATCACGAAAATCATCGAAAAGGAGCGTCCCGACGCCCTTCTACCCAATCTGGGAGGACAAAATGGACTGAACCTGTCCAGCGAATTGTACAAAGCCGGTGTTTTAGATAAATACGGCGTACAGGTTATCGGTGTCAATATCGACGCCATCGAGCGGGGAGAGGACCGTCTGGCCTTTAAGGAAACAATGAACCGTCTCGGCATTGAGATGCCCCGCAGCGAGTTGGCCTACTCGGTCGAAGAAGCGGAAAAAATCGCCTCCGAACTGGGCTATCCTATCGTCATAAGGCCCGCTTATACTATGGGCGGCACCGGGGGCGGCCTGGTCTATAACATCGAAGAATTGCGCATCATTGCCAATCGGGGCATCAATGCCAGCCGGATCGGACAGATCCTCGTTGAAGAATCCGTGCTCGGATGGGAAGAACTGGAACTGGAAGTGGTCCGCGATGCAAAAAATAAGATGATCACCGTCTGCTTCATTGAAAATGTCGACGCTATGGGCGTGCATACGGGCGATTCCTATTGCACCGCGCCGATGCTGACAATCGATACGAAACTGCAGGAAAAACTGCAGGATTATTCCTATCGGATCGTTGAGGCGATTCAAGTCATTGGCGGTACCAATATTCAGTTCGCCCATGATCCGAAAACCGGCCGGGTTGTCGTCATCGAGATCAATCCGCGAACGAGCCGTTCTTCGGCCCTGGCTTCCAAGGCGACCGGCTTTCCCATCGCTCTGGTTTCGGCAAAGCTGGCCGGGGGGATGACTATGGATGAAATCCCCTACTGGCGGGATGGAACTTTGGAAAAATACACTCCCAGCGGTGACTATGTCGTGGTTAAGTTCGCCCGCTGGGCTTTTGAGAAGTTTCATGGTGTACAGGATAAACTGGGCACCCAGATGCGCGCCGTAGGCGAGGTAATGAGTATCGGCAAGACCTACAAAGAGGCCTTCCAAAAGGCGATCCGCTCTCTGGAACAGGGGCGATATGGTCTTGGCTTTGCGAAAAACTTTCATTCCAAGTCTCTCGATGAGCTGATGGACCTGTTGAACGAGGCGACCAGTGAACGGCAATTTATTATGTACGAAGCCCTTCGAAAAGGTGCCGATATTCAGGCATTGTACGATAAAACCCATATCAAACCATGGTTCATTGAGCAGATGAAGGATCTGGTGGATCTGGAAGAAAAGATCCTTTCCTATAAAGGAAAGACTCTCCCGGATGATCTCTTAACACAGGCCAAGAAGGATGGATTTGCCGACCGTTATCTGGCCAAACTTCTGGATCTCAAAGAAGCCGACATTCGTACACAGCGAACGAAGATCGGTGTCGTCGAAGGCTGGCATGCTGTCCCGGTCAGTGGAGTGGAAAATGCGGCCTATTATTACTCAACTTATAATGCCCCGGATACGGTAGCGGTCAGCGACAAGCCCAAGGTTATGGTGTTGGGCGGCGGTCCCAATCGAATCGGACAGGGGATCGAGTTCGATTACTGCTGTGTTCATGCTGCTTTTGCCTTACGGGATCTGGGCTATGAAACGATTATGGTCAACTGCAATCCGGAAACCGTCAGCACTGACTATGACACCTCTGACAAGTTGTATTTCGAACCGCTCACCGTCGAGGATGTGCTGAGCATTTACGAAAAGGAAAAGCCCATTGGAGTGATTTGTCAATTCGGCGGACAGACTCCCCTGAATATCGCTTCCGAGCTGGAAACGGCCGGCGTCAAAATTCTCGGCACCAGTGTTGAAACCATCGACTTGGCTGAAGATCGTGATCGCTTCAATCACATGATGCAAAAGCTGGGTATTCCTCAGGCGGAATCGGGAATGGCCAGTACATTTGATGAAGCTCTAATCATAGCTAAACGGATTGGTTACCCGTTGATGGTACGTCCTTCCTATGTGCTGGGTGGACGGGCCATGGAAGTCGTACACGACGAAGAGATGCTCCGTGAATACGTAAGCGCTGCCGTGGATGTCAGCCCGGAGAGACCGATCCTGATTGACAAGTTTCTGGAGGAGGCCCTGGAATGCGAGGCAGACGCCATCAGTGACGGCAAGGATGCTTTTGTGCCCGCGATCATGGAGCACATTGAACTGGCCGGCGTTCATTCCGGCGATTCGGCATGTGTTCTTCCGCCTACGACGATTCCGGACAAACATCGAAAAAGCATTCGCGAATACACACGCCGAATCGCAACCGAGATGAAGGTCGTAGGACTAATGAATATTCAATACGCCATTGCCAATGACACAGTCTATATCCTGGAAGCCAATCCACGGGCTTCGCGCACTGTCCCGCTTGTGTCCAAGGTGTGCGGCCTTTCGATGGCACGGATCGCTACCCAAATGATCCTGGGTAAATCATTGAAAGAGATCGATCTCAAACAGAAAACGATTCCTCATTATGGCGTTAAAGAGGCTGTTTTTCCCTTTAACATGTTCCCGGAAGTGGATCCGCTTCTGGGCCCGGAGATGCGATCTACAGGGGAAGTACTGGGCATGGCAAAATCGGCCGGTCTGGCCTTTCTCAAGGCGCAGGAAGCGGCCCGTCAGACCTTGCCTTTGGAGGGAACCGTTCTATTTTCCGTGGCGGGTCAGGACAAATCCAAGGCCCTGGAAGCCGCTAAAAAATTTGCTACTATGGATTTCCGCATTCTTGCAACCGAAGGAACATATAATTATTTCACGGAACACGGACTCAAGAGCGAACATATCCTCAAACTACACGAGGGACGTCCGAACATCGACGACGCTATCAAGAACAAACAAATTCAATTGGTTATCAATACACCGGTCGGTAAAACCAGCCAGTATGACGATTCATATATTCGTAAAGCAGCCATAAAATACAAAGTGCCGTACATCACAACAATGGCGGCGGCGATGGCATCCGCTATCGGGATCGAGGCCGGCCGAACCGGAACACCGGAAGTAAAGTCGCTGCAGGAATATCATGCTGATATTTCCTAAGTCATTCCAATTCCCACGAATCAGAGGGCGATCCTTGTGTCGCCCTTTTCTGTACCTTCTCATTGCATAATTGTTTCCTTTCTGCTATACAGGCGGTTTGAGTCAACATCTAGAAAAACAGACAGATAATTCCAACCTGATCGGAAGGATCGAACCATGTTGGCGACAGCGAATACAACACAAGCCTTATCCTACTGGGGTCCACTGGCGATTCTCGCTCTTGCGATTCTCGTGATTGTCGGCATGATCATCGTCCTTCGTGTACACGCCTTTATAGCCCTGATTTCCGCAGCGATTCTTGTCAGCCTACTGGCACCCGGCGAGTCGGCATCCAAGATCAATCGAGTCGCCGTCGAATTCGGGACGACCGCCGGTAAAATCGGTATTGTCATCGCGCTTGCTGCGGTTATTGGTCGGTGCCTAATCGACTCCGGCGCAGCCGATCGTGTCGTGCGGATGTTCATGCGATTGCTGGGGCAGGATCGAGCGCCGATTTCCCTGATGACCAGCGGTTTTGTACTGTCGATTCCCGTCTTTTTCGATACGGTCTTTTACCTATTGATGCCGCTGGCCCGTTCCATGCATCGTCGAACCGGTCAGAAATATTTACTGCTTATCCTGGCCATGGGCGCTGGAGCATCGATTACCCATTCTCTGGTGCCCCCTACTCCCGGACCATTATATATCGCTTCGGAGTTTGCTATCGATTTCGGAACCATGATCATGATTGGATTGGCGGTAGCGATCCCTACGGCCGTCATTATTCTGTTCTTTATCCGCCGGCTGACGAAGTATATCGACATCCCCATGCGGGCCATCGAAGGGGCCGGACCGGAACCCGAACCTCTGGCCGATGATCAGTTGCCCGGCCTGTTTGTGTCCATACTGCCGATCCTGCTGCCGGTATTTCTGATCTCGGCAAACACAATCGTATCGTCTATCGCCAAGACTGCCTCCCAAACATCTTCGATACATCGCCTCTTTCAAATCACCTCCATCCTGGGAGACGCCAACCTGGCAATGCTGCTTTCGGCGGCAATCGCCCTGGCCGTACTCTGGAAGCAGCGCCGCCCGAGCCGGATCGAATTGGCCCGGATTGTCGAGACCGCCCTAATGAGTGGCGGAGTGATTATCCTGATCACCTCATCCGGTGGTGCATTCGGCGCCATGCTTCGGGAAGCCCGGATCGGTCAGGCAATTCAGGGACTTTTTTCCGATGAGACTGGCCAGGCCTTATCGGGACTTAAAGTTATTTTCCTGGCCTTTTTCATTGCATTTTTGCTGAAATTCGCCCAAGGCTCCAGTACCGTTTCGATGCTGACTACCTCGGGGATGATGGTCGCCTTGATCCCCGGCCTGGGAGTGCCGGATGCGCAAGTAAATCTTGGCTATCACCCCGTTTACCTAGCCACCGCCATCGGATTTGGGGCGCAGTGCGGTAACTGGATGAACGACAGTGGATTCTGGATCTTCGCCAAGATGGGCGGCCTGACCGAAGTCGAAGCTCTTAAAACCTGGACTGTGACGGTGAGCCTGCTTAGTGTCATCGGCTTGTTCGTCACGGTTCTATTCGCAACATTCTTACCATTGATCTAATTGGTCCGATCTTCTCGGCAAGTTGAAACAATCCGTAACACTGCTGGTATCTGTTAATATTCCTGGAGCAGTTTCAACAGTCCACGATCCAGCGTATGACCATGAAAATCCTCATATTCTACATCTGCACGCTTGGAATCCAGGATCCCGAAACTTCCGGTAAAGTTCCACAGCGAATATCCGATGCTGTTCTCGGTCAGGATATCCAGCACATCCCGGAACCATTTCAGGAATACCTCATGCGGGGTTTTATTGTAGCAGCCGCATTCGCCGCAGTGGACGCCAACTCCCTTCTTGGCCAGGTCGATCCACGGCTTATAATGTCCCTCTAGCCGTTTTCGGTCCCACTTGTGTGTTGTTCCTTCCGAGTCCGGCCAGACCGGCTCCGGCCAGCGATCACCATTGACCCAACTGGCCTGGTAGTGGCTGATCGGCATGGGATCGTACCCTCGTGTGCTCTGGCCTACGCCAAGATCGACCAACTCCGGGACCGGATCTCGGCCCCAGCTTAAACCGTCGACAATCACCAGTCGCGACGGATCGATCTGACGAATCAACTTCGTCGTTGAGGTCATTACCCGTACATAATCCTCTCGGGTCATGGAATTGTCATCAGGCCGTTTCGGCTCATTGAGTAAATCAAAGCTGACATATTTGGAGGGTACCCCCTTATATCGCTTGGCAAACATGGCCCAGTGCCAGTGAAAGGCCTTCAGGGCTTCCTCATCCTTCCAGAGGCTCAGCTTCTCTGCAGGCGGATTGACGCAGTAGCCCGGCCCCCGATGAAAGTTCAGGCTCGTATGAATACCATGCTTTTTCGCCCACTCGACGATCTGATCGATCTTTTCGAGGGTACTTTCCTTGATTTTGTACCAGTCGCCTTCTTCCACCCAGGTCTCATACGACATCGGTAGACGGATAAAGTCAAATCCCCAGTCTTGCATCCAGCGGAATTCATCTTCAAAGGGTTTACCGTCTGACCATTTGGTAAAGAAATGAGTCAGGTTGAATCCCCTCCAACGCGGAAAGACCTTTTGCGCAGCACCCGGTTTAATCTGTCTTGGTTTGGCGCCTGTCTCGATTTCAGTGCCTCCTGAAATACCAATCCAGGGACTCGCCGAAACGCCCGCCGTGGCCAGCGCTGTCGCCCCTGTCATTCCCTGCAAAAAACGCCTTCTGGAAATATTGGTTGACTTCATCCGTCACATCCTTCCATTAAAAAAACTCCTAAACCACTCCACCATTATATAGACAGAGCATAAACCCACAACAAAGACTTGCTTCTATCGTGTTTTATTGCAGCAAAGCCAATAGAGGATGTTTTATCGCTGATCTTTCACAAACAACGACCGATTGAGGACTCCATATACATTAAAGCCGGATCGGGTGGTTAGCCAGATACCCAGGATAATCGTAATCGCCGTTCCTGAAAAGATACTCAGCATGATGGCAATCTGATACCGGATCGCCGTCCACGGGGCCGCCCCTCCCAGGATCACACCGGTCATCATTCCCGGCAGCGAAACCAGACCGATTGTCGACATCGTGGCAATTGTCGGAGCAAGGGCAGATTGATATGCCTGGGCGATAAACGGGCGGATTGCTTCGCTCTGTGTAGCGCCCTGGGCCAGAGTATGTAGATAGGCCTTCTCGCTCTTTCGAATGGATTCGTAAAATCCGCGGACTCCGATGATATCGGCCCGCAGGCAGTTGCCAAGGATCATACCACCGATGGGAATCACATATTGGGCATCGGTCATGGATGCATCCTTAAGAACTAATCCCACAAAAACAACCAAAGGAATAGATGTCCCGGCGATCAGTGCAAAAAACAAAGGAAATAAAAAGATCCGAAGCCGAAACTCACAACCATGAATGATGGAAAGATCGGCCACCAAAATCATAATCAGAAGCCACGCCAGATTCAGCCAGATACTATTTTGCTGGAAGACCACCTGCAGGTACAAACCAACAAAAAGCAACTGGATCGTCATTCGAATTACGGCAAGACCAGTCCGCCCGACAATTGGAATCCGATACCACAGCAGAAGGGCAAACGGAAAAATCAGTAATCCATAACCGACAGCCAGACGAACCATAGTGATTTCCTGGATGTTCATACCCCGGCCCCTTCTCCGACAGGCTGGATTTTTACGACATTATCTGCCAACTCGAAAATCGCCTCATCGTGAGTAATAATCACCATTGTGGCCTGTACATTTTTCAACGCTTCGACAACCGCCTGTCGATTCTCCTTATCCAGAGCAGAGGAGATCTCATCCAGTAGAAGAATCTCCCGTTCCAGCAATAAGGCCGATATCAATCCTATGCGTTGTTTTTCCCCTCCGGAAAGGCTGCCCACCTGTTTTGATAATATCCCTTCATTCAATCCGAACCGTTTAAGCCAGTCCGGAAGTCGGTCCAGATTGCCGGCCAGATGCAGATTGGCTTGATACAGAAAAGGACGATGGAGCACTTCCTGGACCGTCGTGCTTCCCAAGTCCGGTTCCTGGGCCACATATCCCATCCGATGCCGAAGAGACCAAACCGAATGGCCCGTCAGAAGGTGTCCGGAAATGAGTATCTGCCCTTCCTGCGGTTCGACAAATCCTAAAATACATCGAAGGAGGGTGCTTTTGCCCCCTCCCGAAGAGCCGGTCAGGGCGATCTTCTGGCCCGGATCAACCGCCAGAGAAAAATCATGCAAAATCGTCTGCCCATCGATTTGTACTCTCAGATTGGAGATGTCAATGGCAGCATGTGACATACGATCCCCGGATTAAGGTTTCCTGGTTAAGGATTCCACAACCAGTTTCAAGGCGTGATTTTCCTTATCTCGCCCTTCAATCTGCGTATCATTCCAGCAAATAATCACATCCAGCCCCGGCAAAACAACCATGGCTCGCATACCTCCGTGCCCAAATGCACCAAACGCATCGATCGGAACATCGGGCCAGTGCCGTCTTCCCTCTCGATCCACTCCATTGATCCACCACAGCCAGCTATAACTGCCCATGTGATCCGTCTGGTTATCGGGGATGTTACGAGAGCCAATCGATCTTTGACCGGCTATCATCTCGGCTTCCTGTCCCTTTTCAAAACTGGCGCTGCGGGGAATGGAATTAGGCAGCGGATTTGATATGGCCATCTTTACGGTTTTAGATGAAAGTAATTGTTTGTCTTTCCATTTTCCCTGTCGCAGATACAAAAGACCAAACCGGGCGAAATCCCGACATGAAATCGCCATCCGCCCCGGCCGATCTTCTGTGCCGAATCCTATAAAAGTTGGATTATCCTGACATTGCAGGACATCCGTCAAGATCGGATGTAAAACCGTCTTATCTACCGTTGTGAAAGTGGCCCCATATAGTTTCAAAAATAACGTGTCAAAAAATAACGCCATCTGCCAGTCGTTATAATCATACGCCGTTCCCGGCTTTTCCTGCACGCCATAGCAGGAGATTTGATTGGCCAGGTGCCGCCAGGCAATGTCACGATCCTTGAATTCCAGACCGGAATTAAGGCTTCGCAAGCGGGGCTCCCATTCCATAACTTTTTGATCCAGGCTGGGGATTTTTTTGTCTTCCCACGCCTTGAAAAGGAAATGACTATAGAACGGCTTGGCGGCACTGGCTATATCGCGTCGCGCTGCAATATCGCCCCATGTATACACCATATATCCATGTCGTACAACACAACCTCGGCCACGAGCAAATTCGGACAAATCTTCCAGCTTCCCGCCATCTATCCCCACTTCCAGCGGATTCTTTGTGGCCCATTCCTTACCCGGATAAACACTCGTTTCTGCCATTCCCTTAGCACAGAAAAGAAGCACTATTGCAAGTAAAACAATCCTGTATCGCATGCACATACCGCCTTTCCCATCTTGTGATCTACAAATACGAAGGCATTATAAACCGAATAGTATATAAGTGCAATGACGAGGATCTTACAGTTGAACCAGTTGCGTGGCGATTCTTTCCGCAGCATCCAGTCGGGCGGCAGTCCGGGTAACCTGGGCCATTTTCTCCCGTTTCGTGTCATTCGCCATGATCAAGTTTAACTGTTCATATAACTCCGTCGCCGTTTGTTGGGGATCATTGACACGATCATCGACAAGAACAGCAGCGCCGACACGAACCAACTGGTCTGCATTCAAGTACTGGTGCCTGTCTTTGTGGTAGGGATACGGCAGACAAATTGCCGGCACTCCCGCTGCGGCATACTCGGCGATGCTGACGGCTCCAGACCGTCCGATCAACAGATCCGTCGCAGCATACAGATTCGGCATGTCATCATAGTAGTCGATCACCTTGTGCTGGATCTGTGCATTTTGATATGCCTGTCGTACCTGTTCATAGTTCCGTGTGCCGGTCAAATGGACGATCTGCCAGGAGGCAACAAATTCAGCCAGTTTCGGCAATAACGTGATTATCGCCTGATTGATACTGGCCGATCCGCTCGATGCGCCGGTGATTAACAGCATCTTCTTGTTTGGATCAAGGTTTAACTCCGAAATGGCCTTGTTTCGATTCGGATGAGCAAAGGCAGATCGCAAGGGACAACCGGTTATTTGCACCCGGTCTGCATATTTTCCAAAATGTTCTTTTGTCTCCTGGAACTGTACAAAGATATGCTGTGCAAACCGTGATAATAGTGTATTGGCCCGTCCGGGAACGATATCCACATTCAACATCGCAACCGGCAATGCAAGCCGTCGCGCCGCCAGAACAGCCGGGGCCGATGCAAATCCACCGACGCTCGTTACCACCGTTCGTCCGGTCTGAGACTGTAAAATATCCTGCGCCTGCCTGGAGCTTTTCCACTGAGAAATAAGAAACGCAATCAAGCGGTCCGGACGAACAGACAAGCCTTTGGCATACAAAGGAATAAACGAATAAGGAGTTTGCGAGAGAATGCGAGAATCAATAGCCCGGTCGCTGCATAAAAAAAGGATCGTTGCTTCCGGATCGATCCGCTTGATCTGTTCGGCTACAGCCAATGCCGGATAAATATGCCCCCCCGTACCTCCCCCAGCAAAGACATAGGTCCGGGATGGGTGAGTCTTATCATCAACTGTCATGCCCGAACACCTCGGAATGAAAGGCAAGTCCCGCGGGGTACGATGGGAGTTTCTTCACAAGGCTGTGCAACTAGAGTCGTTTCATCTTCACAGTTCCGGGCAACATTTAACAACACGCCGACTGCCGCCGCCGTGACCAGCATGCTCGTCCCCCCGGCGCTGATAAACGGCAGCGGAATTCCCTTGGTTGGCAGTACGACCGTCACCACTCCGATATTGATCGCCGCCTGCAAACCGATCGCCGTTACGATGCCCCCTGCCAGCAGTTTGCCCAACCGGTCCCGGCAACGAACAACGACAGCAAATCCCAGAACGACAAATACCACAAACAAAAGAATGACAAAGACTCCACCAACGAATCCCATCTCCTCGCAGATTATGGCAAAAATAAAGTCGCTTGTATCCTCCGGAAGATGGCCATACTTGAGAATGCCCTTGCCCAATCCCGTACCCCATATTCCTCCGGTACTGATGGCAACCAGAGATTGATCGGCTTGATAATTCTGCGCTGCCGCTGTTACATCCGGATACAGATCCGGCCAGAAACGTGCCAGGTATCCCTCGATCCGATGCAGTCGTGTCTCAGTCAGTAGAAAATTCGGGGCCGTAATCCAAAGGATAAATCCCAACGGAATTACGGCCAGCACAGGGCCGAGAAGATGCCACCAGCGGATTCCACCCATCGTCAACAGCAGAAACGCCACCAGGCCGATGAAAGCGGCAGTTCCAAAGTCCTGGGTAATGATAAGCAGGACCACCACTCCAATGACAGCACAAGCGGGAAGAAAACCCCGGAAAAGAGATTTCATCGAGTCGGATTTATAAACCATAAAGGCGGCAAGAAAAAAAATGACCGCCCATTTGGCCAGTTCCGAAGGCTGAAAACTGATATTGGCTGAGCCCAATGGAATCCGAAGCCAGCGTCGGGCAAACTGCCTTTCCGGTCCAATCCCCTGCCCAATAAAAAGGGTTAAAACCAATAAGGAAATCGCCAGAGCCAACAGATAGGGTGTCCAGGACTTTGACGCTCCGGATCGCAGAAAACCGAGGCGGCGATAATCCATTCTTGCGACCAAATACATCACAAGGACCGCCAAGGGAAATAAAACGATGTTTCGAAGGGTGGTAAAAGCATAAAAATGGCGAAAATCATACGTGGTTTTGACATTGGCCCCGGCCGAAAAGACGAAGACCGTACCGGTTGCCATAAGCAGCAGAACCACCGCTTCGATCAAATAAGAAAGACTATCCGATCCTCTCGAGCGAACCATTGCAAACACACCAAAGACTTTTTTCTATACTCAGATCTAAACTGTACGTTATTTCGGCTTGCGGACCGGAATCACCCCACATTTTTAGTCTATGTGTATGGCATTCCTAAAATGCACCCTTAGTGGATAATACGAGAATTGAGAAAAAAAGATATTTATTTGTCTGTTTTTCCAGGCACATACATTACAGTTTACCAGACACACAAAGTCTGGCAGACAGGAAACCCGGTAGGCGTTTGTACAGCAGTCCAAGCAATAACGGCCCGGTAACACATATCAAAAACACCAACACTATCCGTAAGTAGGTAAATAAATCAATCTTCGAGGTTAAAGCAACACCCAAATAAACAAAATAAGGACTATGCCATAAAAATATCACCATAGAGTGTCGACCCAGATATCTTATATAATGGAAAGTGAATTTCAGTTTTTCCGCAATGACATATAAAAAAGTTACCCATACGATTGAAATAATGACATCTCTGATTTGAAACACTTCTTTTGTGATCAAGATATTAATTAATACTATCAATGACAATAATACCCCCATAAGAGGAATCCAATATTTATCAATCGCAGCTTTTATTGTTGCTTGTTTGGAATTCAACAAACAACCCATTTGGAAAGGTGTGAGATAATATAGAATTGACGACAACGAAAAGTCCCGTTTTTCAAGAGGAGGCGTTAAAAACACACACAATAGAATGACGGCCATTACAAGCATCGGATCTATTTTCGAACATACATACGATATGACCATAAGAACAAAAAGCATCAATAAAAACCATGCCGGACCAACACCCAATCCTATGGAATGGATTACCTTGATATCATGTAAGGTAACCAGGCTCTTAAAATAATCATCTAGATTAAGTTCATATGCTCCCTTTAATGACAAATAAAATGCTTTCGAAAAAAAATGTAAACTCCCAACCACGAAATACGGTAACAGTATTCTTATTATTTTTTTCTTCCATTGGGCATAGAAGCTTTCCTTCTTTCTAAGAGTATGATAAAAGAAGAATCCGGACACAAATAAGAAGACAGGGATTTGAAATTGACTGCATATCCTTGAAATATTGCCGTAAAAGGGATGCTGTTGCGAATAATGTGAAATTATATGAAATACCACTACGCTACTAATAGCGATACCCTTTAGCAGGTCATATTCTTGCAATCTTTGCTCATTTATTTCCATATTATCTCACATGATAAAATGTAATGTTCCCTGAAATTTTAACAACCGTTTTTAATGACAGGCCCAACCATTTTTCCAGATTCATATACAGTCTTTACAGGACATCCACTTATCAAGATTTGGATTGACCGGCATATCAAGCAACATTATACTTATTTTAATATCGAAATCGTCAGGGTTTTTTCGTGATGGAATTATATAATATTTTCTTTCGATGCATTCATCTTTTCACCGTCTGTTTTTTATCTCCGATTCTTTATGCCGTCAATCAGGGCTTGGCCTTCGATATAGAAGATACAGGATCTTATGGCGATAATGCCAGGCAGGTGTTCCCCTGGAAAGAGGTCGTTCTTGACAAAGAGTATGGAGGACAATGGATTGTCTGTGGGGATGTGAATGCGGACGGGCAAGTCGAGATTATCAGTGTTGAAAACTACAATGAAAACGATGTCCATTATACCAGTGCTGTGGTCGCACAGGATCTGAATGGGAAGGTATTATGGCGATGGGGAAATCCGGATATCGGACGGAAAGCCTGGCATCATGATGTGGCCTGCCAGATTCACGACTGGGATGGTGATGACCAAGCCGAGGTTGTACTTTGCACCCAGGGAGCAATCGTCGAGCTGGATGGCAAGATGGGTAATGAGAAACGCCGAATCGAAATCGCCAGGGATGCAACGGACTGTCTGGTCTTCTGTGACCTGAAAGGGATCGGTCGGGCCTCGGATGTATTGGTCAAGGACCGATACCATCGTATCTGGGCCTTTGACCAACAAGGCAAATTCTTATGGAGCGTTACCAATCCCGGCGGTTATCGAACCGCTCATCAACCCCGACCTGTCGATATCGACAGTGAAGGCAAAGATGAAATCATGGCGGGTTATTCCCTGCTGAATTCCGATGGCTCGATCCGATGGACATATAAATCCAATTCTGTCAATCAGAATCGAGGCCATTTAGACTGCATGCGTATCTTCCGTAAGGCCCAAAATCCCGAAAAGACCCGCCTTGTATTAACCTGCTGCGGTGCCAATAATCTAGCCATGATCGATGGTACAGGTAAGGTGCTCTGGGAAATTTCAGGACATCACTTTGAATCTATCGATATCGGTCCTGTCCTCTCAAATATCAGCTCTCCACAGATTGTTGTGGATGTTGACCATCAACCATTTGGTAACAGTCCGATCTGGATCGTCGATGAGAACGGGCTACGGCGAGCCAAAATAACCACTGATTATAGCCGACATCATGCTCTGGTTGACTGGACGGGGGATGGCCTTTGTGAAATTCTGGTTGCTCATAACCGGGCCATATACGACCATCAAGGGAAGCGAATCGCTACATTAATAACACCTCTTCCAGCCGATCAAGAAACGGAAAAACATGAAAGCAGTCTTTTGATCGGAGACATGGATGCTGACTTGGTACCTGACATTATGATTGCCACCCCTCAAATCCTTTACATATTCCGAAACGAACATGGCCGGCCTATAAAGGATTTAACTCCCGGAACGGAGTCTAACTTTACTTTGTACTGATCGGTATCAAGGAGTCTTAGCATGAGAAAAGGATTTCTGACAGTCCTATTTCTAGTAATCTTCCCACCAGTCGTACTTGAAGCAGAATTCAACTGGGGACAGCGAAAATTCATCACATACAAACAGTTGGAACAACAGTTTGCCGAGCCGGATATGATTTATGCTCCCTTTACCTTCTGGTTTTGGGATGAGCCGATCCAACCGGATAAGATGCAGACAATGGCCGAGACTATGACCCGACAGCGTCTCAATCCCGGCTATGCCCATGGGCGGATGTGTATGGTGGGTCTGCCCGACCTGCCGCGCGTACAATGGCTTGGTCCTGTCTGGATGGAAGCCTTCGACAAAGCCCTGTCAAAAGCGGAAGCGGCTGACTGCTATTTCGGATACGTCGACGAGTATTGGTGGCCCAGCGGCCGGGCCGCCGACCGCACCCTGCGTGAAAATCCCGATCTGTGGGCGATCTCATTACGGTGGGAAACGATAGACTTGACCGGTCCTGCTTCACTACGGTTGCCCGAGTGCTCTTTCGCTATCGCGGCACAACTGACCAAGCCTCTTAAGACCCAACAACCCATTCGTGGTGGACGGATTGGTCCCGACGGCAAGCCCGAACCCCATAAACCAGCCACGATCCTCAGTAAATCCATACGCCTGATCAGTGGCGAAACAAAGGATGTTTTCCTGCCGGAAGGCTCCTGGCGGATTTATGCTTTTATACAATATTACCACCCCGGCGCCGACGGCGGCAGGCTCAATTACCTGGACGACCGCGTCGCCCCGGCCTTCCTCAAACTCGCCCACCAGCCCTACGCCGACCGCTTCGGCCGGCGTATGGGGACCTCCATCCCCGGCGTCTTTGTCGACAACGAAGGCGACTACGGCTACAAGCTCGC
>JAFGPC010000068.1 GCA_016926155.1 Sedimentisphaerales bacterium | reverse complement strand
GGCAAGAGCCTGACGCGAATCGATCCAACGGCCTACGGCAATGATCCGGTCAACTGGCAGGCCGCCGAACCCTCCCCGGGCTGGTAGGTGAGTTGTAACTGACAAAAAAAATGAAAGACGGCAGGGTTCCCAAAATCCCTGCCGTCTGCTTAAGAGGGAACCTGCAACGTGTCATCCCTGTTGTCGTATCAACACCGGCATCTAAGAGCGTTGTTGGAGTGTGGTTAGGGGCAGACACCGGTCTGGTCGAAGTTGCAGGAAAGCCAATTTTGTGCCAGAAGAACAAAATCCTGAAGGTTCACAATGCAGTCGCCGTTGACGTCGCCGGGAAGTTTTTCCGGGCATTTTGCGACCTCTGAACCGCTTAGAATTGCAGCATAAATGCTCATTTCCCCACCGAGATTATCTTGCCATACAACAGTATTACCGCTGATTCGAGGATTGGTCTGATCGGAGAAGGTCTGTTGCCCCGGCTGATTGTCACTGATGAGAAACTCTTCTTGCGTTGTCAGATTGAAGCCATAAATATCCCAATCCCCATTCCGATCATCCTGCCAGACGATGAGATTGCCATCGATATCCGGCTGTTCGGCATTATCGGTATCCGTGGCTATGGAAAAAACATTAGGATTAGCAGGATCAGAGATATCAGCGGCAAAGATGTCCCAGTCATTACCGAATTTCTGTTGCCAGACGATGAGATGACCGCAAGCAGCTACGTTTTCCTGGTCTTCCGGAAGCGCAGAGAAAAGATATTCAATGGGTTTGTTCAAGCGGAGCACGTCGGCCCCGAACAGATTAAAGACGCCGTCGGGATTGTCTTCCCAGACAAAATCGTCCTGCCAGGCAACGGTGTCGTGGTAAATCGCAGCATTCAATTGATCATATTCGAAAGGAGTCAATTGAAATGTATCGACGTTCTCCGGATCAGTGATATCCGCCATGGAAATGTCCCAGTCACCGGCACTGTTATCCTGCCAGATGACCGTATTTCCGAATATGGCGGGATTGATCTGATCATACAAAAGATCTGTAACGGGTTTATCGACCTGTTCGGAATCCTCCAGGTCCAGCATATATATGTCATAGTCCGTATCGCCATTGGGATGATAATTATCCTGCCAGACGACAACGTTATCGTAAATAGCCGGATTTTCCTGGTTCTTCTCGAATTCAGCGATTCCAAAGACGGATATATCCTCCGGATTCGTGATATCCGCTCCAATAATGTCCCAATCCGTGACGCCCTCAAACTCAACCCATTGTTGCCAAACGACAAAAGAGCCATAGATGTCGGGAGATTTCTGATCATCGGTGGATGGAAATATCTCAAATGGGACCCATTTGCCGGCTGACAGGACGGATGTCAGCAGGAAAACAGCACTTAGAATTCCTATCCGTTGAATTATACTGAACTGTTTCCGTTTTTTATTCCATTCATGATAGGGGTATTGACGTTTCATGGCTGTGATCCTCTTAAGTATTTTCCAGAATCAAAAGAAAGGGCGGGGGCAAAGCCCCACCCTTAATTAATCGGTATTCGGATTGACGATATCCTTTTCGGCGGCGTTAGCGCGGTCGGCCTTGACCTTTTCCAATAGTTCGGCCAGTATCTCAACGCTAATCTGATTGGATGGATCCTGCATGGCGATGGCCAGCGGATTGGCCACTTTATCAATTTGTCCCGTTCCCAACATATGATAGGCGAAGAGCAGATTCAGATCGGTATTGGTCGGTTCGGCGACAATGGCGGCCTGCAACGTGTCGATCTGGTTGTTCAACAATTGTTCATCATTATACAACCCGCGTGGATAAAAAACGGTTTCCTTATCTTCGCCCCGAGGCATCTGGTTAAGTGTCGCTCGCAAAACGCCTGCCGAAGCCTCATAATCTCCATTGGAGAAGAGGGCCTGTGCATAGGCAAACGGAAGGATCATATCTTCGGGATCGAGAATCATCGCGACGCGGAATTTGAGGATGGCGTCGTCATAGTTTCCTTTCGTGAAGGATTCGACCGCTTGTTCGAAATTCATATCGGCAGCGGTTGTTTCATTGGGCAGATCCTGCGCTTCTTTAAGCCGTTGTACTTCCTGTTCGAGTTTTTCAACCTGAAGTTTCATCCGCACATCGCTGAAATCATCGTATGTTTGTGTTTGGGCTACGGTTGTTTCCTCCGGCGTATTGTAGTAATAATGATTGTTCACTTCCTGGATAACCGGCTGCTCATAGACATACGAACCATACCAGCGATAGGGGTGGCAACCGTACCAGTAATAACGGCGATAGCGATAGTAACTGGGCCAATATCCACCGATGCTGCAAAACATGAACCGACGGTGATAGGTCGGATAGAAGTAGGTGACACCATAGTAACCGTGCCAGGGTACACTGATCACCCATCCGCAACTATTCCAGGGATTGTCAAGTACCCAGATACCATAATCCCAATGCCACCAATGACGACTTAGATGAATATTGGCTATACAGGTGAAGTCCCGATGTACACGGTAAGGTCGCGGATAATGGGTAAAACCATGCGTTCCGATATAAGAATCGTCGACGTACACATCTCCTGTAATCACGGTATTATTGTGACCGTTGATCACAATGTCACCTGTTGTGCTGGTACTATCTTGTGCATCCACATCAAGAGACGATCCGTCAGCAATGACTTCGCCGGCGGTTTTTTCCCGCGCAATCGTTTTCCTGTCTCCATCGACAGTGCGTCCGGGTAGGGTTGATTCCATGGCTTTTGCATCTTTGGCTGTTTTAATGGCCTCGCTGCTTTTACTGTCTCCAGCAACGCTGGGTTTACGGGTTCGTTCTGTTGTTTCACGATCGGCTGTGGCGGACGTACGATCCGTTTGAAGGGCACGAGACGGGGCTTCCGTATTATTGACGGTGGTATCGGTTGTTTTTCCGGATCGAGACGTTGGTTCTGTAGTGGTTCGAGCTGTTCGATCGGGCTTCTCCGATGCTTTATTATTCCGATTTGAATTCGTGATCGGAGAAGCGATATTGCTGGTAGATCGTTCCGTGCGTTTCACGGTTGTATCGTGACGTGAAGCGGCCTGTTCAACAGCAGAATCCAGTGTACGTTGATTGACCTGGTACCGATTATTCGGTGTCGGTACTGTCCGTGTTGTTGATGTAATGCTGCTTCGCGTGGATCGTGTACTTGCAGCGCGACTACTGGTTGCAGTGGGTGTTTGCGTAATCGGGGACGCAATCTCTCGTGTGGAACGTGTTGCTGCCGTGACGGCAGATCGTGACGTACGATTCGAAGGAGTCCGACTTATGGAAGAAGTTGAAACCGATGATGCGGTCTTGGAACCGGTGTTACTTGCATTATTCGAGGTTTCCGTCGTCGTTTGAGTTCTGGATGTCGTATTGCGAGTCGGGTAGATAACACGACTACTGGATGAAGTGGAACGTGGGGAGATTGCCGTGCTTGATAATGTTCCTTGTATCGGATAGGCGATTCGACTTCTTGTGTTGCTGGTACTGCTTGTGGCTGATTGTGTCGAAGATGTTGTGTCTGAGCTTAGGCTGCTCCGGTTGGCTGTGGAGCTACGGGTGAAAGCGGAATGGGTGCTGCTGTAATTCGATGTGGCCGGCGGGACCGCCTGATAATTCGTGTTTCGATTCGCCTGCCCTACCGAATAAGATTGTCTTGTAGAACGGCTTGGTGTAGTGTAAGATCGGTTTGATGTAGTACTCGATGAACTGCTGTAGCTGGGTGTAGAATAGGATCTGGTCGGCCGGGTCGGAGTAGACCTGATCGGAGATGTCGTTCGAGTGGATGTTGAAGGTCTTGCGCTGCTGAACGAAGAAGATCGGCTGGACCCAAAGCTTGAACTCCTGGAACTGGAGGAGCGGGAGCTGAAGGAACTTGTGGATGTGCTGGGTCGGGAAGAAGATGTCGTGGAACGGGACCTGCTGGGCGAGCTTGATTGCACAGAGGGCCTGCTGGGAGGTGCACTCGAACTCGAGCCGGACCGCGAGCTGCTTCTTGAACTCCTGGCCAGCGCGGGCGCCAAGATCAATGCGAGGATAACAGGCACCGACCAAAGATTCATTTTTGCATTTCTCGTTTCCATGATCCATTCCTTTCCCTGGCTTTCCATGCGGGTCTGGCCATATCAACCGACCCGGCCGGCCAGTACGATAAACATCTATTTTTGAAGCATGGCGATCAAAAGAAGGGCGGCTGTCATGATAAGAATTTCTACCCAGCTGAAAAGCCCACCGATCCGTTGATCCTGCCTTTGGCTTGTGTCTTTTGCCTTCCACATAATCGTTATTCACTTCCCAGATGTTTCAATCTCTATTTTCATTACGCTCTCTATTTATATAGTACGCTGAGAAAACTAAAAGTCAACTGTTTTTTTCAATTTTGTCTATTTATTTTTTCTTTGCAATGTCATTATTTGTAAACATATGTTTTTACAGGATTTACATAGGGAATCTCATGAGATTCGACTTTAATTTTGACAATTTCGTTTGTTGTTTTTTGCATGGAGGCATATAATTCAATTTATTACTTCGGATATTGAGGGGGATGTGATACGGGTTGGTATTTAAATCTGAGTCTTTGGAAATGGCCCAAAAGATTCGAAATCCTTTGGCACAGGCTCTTGGATTGGTGCTCCAGGGCATGCGAGACAAAATGGGTGGTATCAGCTCTTCGGAGATTGCTTCTTCTCTGGGACTGGCTGCCTCACATTATCGCATGATCGAAGCCGGCAGCGCAATCCTGCAGCCTTCTCGCGCCATTAAAGTGGTTCAGACGTTCGATACGATTGAGTTCGTTCCCCTCTGTCAGGTTCTGGTGTGTATCCAGATTCTGGATTCGGTTCGGACCAGCGGGACAGATATGCGTGTTATGGCCGATGTCCTGCAAGAGGCCAATCCAAGCATTGCCAGGGTACTGGGACGTTTTTCCAATATCTGGACTATTGTGGATCATGCTTCAACGGCGGAGCTTTCAAGACAACTTGCGGCCGATGAGATCGATAAGGAATTAACCGAATTCCTGACGACGGAACCGGTGACTTTATCGGCCGATCAAATCGGTCAATTCATGTCGCCGACTTACCAACATCCGATCAGCGGGCAATTATACAGCAAGATCGGCGATATCCTGCAAGGAGTAGCCCCTTTTTATCTGGATACAGTATTGCAATTGATTGACAATCTCCGTGATATCACTCCACGGGTGACGCCCCATGAGCTGGCTCGCTGGGAAGCGGCCCATAAGAATCGCATCAATTATATTGTAGGTATCGTACGGAAACCGGAGATCATCCTGGACGTAGAGGCCTTTGATTATTCGTTTCTCTGGCAGGAGAATTTCCATAAGATGTTCATTATGCATCGAGACCCGCCGGCGGCGGTTCGTGCATCGGTGAAGGAAGAGATCGTCTCCTGCCTGCGGCAGAAGTATGAGGCCGAACGGGTGAAATACGAACGGATCCTGGCGGTTTTTGACGATACGATCGGAGACAAACTGACTGTTCGCTGGGGCCAGGATGTACAAAAGGAAATAGATGAGCTTTTGGCTCACAGAGATACTGAAATGAATAACCTGTGGTTCTATTTTATGGCCAGCGGTTATGTGGTTCCGTTCATTGACAATGCTTCGGTTGACGGGAAAACCGGAGCGATCTATGGGACAAGCCTGGATTACGACCAGACCTGTAGCAAGCTGGTCCGCCTCAGGGAAGTATGTGGAGATATCGGATTTGCGTTCTGACGGAGATATGGAAGGTATAACGATTGATACCATTACGCCTGCGGTATCGCAGGAGGAACTGTTTGGACATCGTCGATGTTATATGGGGATCAGTCTGGACAATCCGGTATTCCAGAATGATTTTCTTTGGGCCCTGCTGGAATGGGCGACGGGCCATTTCGATCATTGTCTTATAGTCGTGGGGGATTACCTTCGGCGATTTAATGAGACGATGCTGAATGGTTTGGAGGGGATTCGGGCCGAACAGGCGGCAGAAGCGGTTGGGGATCAATTCCTGCAGCGGGAGGGGGATCTGTTGAGCCGGTTTTCTTCCGATAAGATGACCGTGATACGATGGAAGCCTTGTCTGGAAAGCGACGAATATGCTCGTGCCCGCAATACGCTTGCTCATCTGTATAACGCCAATGAGAAATTCCGGGCTGCGGTGCAGCGGGATGCTCATTCTTTTGTAAAGCGCCAACAAAAACACAACCAATCTTTCGCGGTGGATGAAGTCGAGGCGATCCATCTTTCGAGTCAATATCTGTTGGAGGAAATCGCCGTTTTCAGCGCCCTGTCGGAGAAAGGATGGACGGTGGAGTTGTATCCGGGGCCGGAATTGGATGTACTGGTCGATGTGGCTCGGGGACTGTATGACGGTATTCCTGTCGGTCTGAGAAAGCGAATCAATGTAGAGCTTCGCGGTTATCGGGAGAAAGGCTGATCGGCCATGAGCTGGATCGTGATTGCAGCGCTGCTGCTGGCCATTCTTGTCTATATCAGCGTGGGTCTGTCGCTGGGCCGCAAGACGAAAGGCCTGGGCGATCTTCTTCCTTTGGGATTCGGCCATCGTGCGCGGGTCGAAAGCAGTCGGGAATTTTCCGCCAGCACGGTAGCCACGACGATTTCCCTGGCGACTGTAGTGATAGCCTTCTTCGAATTGGCCGGCCAATTTGGTATCTGGTTGTTCTGGACCGTGTTGACCACGTCGGCCGGTTTGCTTCTGGTGCGGCTCTTTGCACGACGTATCTGGCAGCGGATGGAGGTATATGACCATCGTCCGACTCTGCATGAATTTCTGGGAACCGAATTTAACTCCGAAGCATTAAGCTATGTGAGTGCCGCCTGTAACAGCCTTGGATTTCTGGCGGCATTTGCTGTAGAGTTAACGGTTGGTTCCCGCTTTTTTGCCTGGCTTGCCCCGGAAGTCCCGACGGAGATTGTGGTGGTTGTATTGTCGGTTGTGGCGTTTGTGTATACGGCGGTGGGGGGATTCCGAGCGGTCATCGTGACCGACCGGATTCAGATGATCTCGATTCGGGCTCTGTTAGTGGCCCTTCCCCTTTTCTATATTTACTACATAACCAGCCATGGCGGGTGGCAGGCAAGCATAGATCGAATTCCAGTCCCCGTCCTGTCCCCTACGTTTCGTACGGGTTTGGTTTCCTTCCTGATTGGCATATTGATCATCAATGTTCCAACATATATCTCGGATATGAGCATTTGGCAGCGTATTGCCGGATCGCAAAAGCCGGAAACAGTTGCCGGGGGATTGTTATCCAGCGTGATCAGTTCGGCGATAACATGGAGCCTGTTTGCCTTATTGGCATGTTTTTCATTTATGATGATCCAAGCCGACAGCACCAACAATCCTCTGGGAGAGGTGTTACAGGTGGTCGGCCGTACAGGGACATTTTTTTCGGGGATTGTACTGTTTGTTGTGGTGCTGGGTTTATATGGAGCGATGCTTTCCACGGCATCGACGCAGTTGATTGCCGTATCGCATGCGGTATATGAGGATGTGTTTTCCCGTCGTCGAAGGGAAAAGCTTGGCCAGCGGATGGAATCGGCTCGTGAGTTGCGCATCTCACGAACGATTCTTGTGGTGGCGGCGTTGATCTCGACGGCTCTGGTTCAGGTACTCAGCAAAGTAGGTTTTTCTATTGCCGACCTTGTATTTGCGATCTATGGCTCTCAGGTAGGACTTTGTCCATTGGCGATTTCGGCGTTACTTTTACGGAGGGAACAATTGCGGCTGATGAGCGACTGGGCGGCCTCGGCGGTCTCAGCGGGATTTGTGATTGGCTGGGGAAGCGCAGTTTTCGGTGTGGTGGGCAACAATGAAAATCTTGTTTTTCTGGCGCCGGTATTCAGTCTTCTGGTATCCAGTATGCTTATTGGAGCGGGCTTTTTGGTCAGCGGGGCCTGGAAGGCGCAGCAGTCATGAATCTGTTTCTTGTCAAGGCAGTCCTGAAGGCTCGACGACAAGGCTTGGTGCATCTTGTACCTGCTGATGAGCCGACGCGACTGGATTGCCTGGCCGAGAAGTGCGCCAAGTGTTGTAAACTGCTGGGTTCCCCCCTGGTTACTGCCGAGGAAGCCAGGCAGATCAATCCCCAAAGTCTGATTCGGAAGGGAAACGCCTTTTTTCTTCGAGCCGAAGGCACCCAGTGCTGTCTTTTACGAGAGGGATTGTGTTCCATTTATGAGGATCGGCCCAGTGGGTGTCGGGAATATCCCTGGTATAATCTCGGCGGCATCTTGTATTACGATACCGGATGTCCGGGAATCAAACACGACCGTGATGAGCGTCCGGATTTCAACAATGTGCGGCCTTTTGAGCGGTTCTTTCCGAATTCACCCCGTTGGATAATTCATTGGATCGCGTGGCTGTGCAAACGGCCCTGAAATTCGAAAAGCCCCACACAAGGCGAGGCTTTTCGGTATAGAAGATATGGGTTGTTTCTTCGGGAATTATCGTTGAGGTCCAAAACCCCATGGACCTAAAAATGAGCGTCGATTGCCTTCAGGTCTCTGGGGAGCGAGATTAAAAGGACCATTCGGGCCCAAGCCGGGTCGGTGAATCTGATCTCTGCGGGACAAGGGTTCTTGTCCAAACAGAGCTTGTCCTGGTCGGTTCTGCCGCCGGCGAAAACCTCGTCGAAGATTTTGCCATGGCCCTCGACCTTGCCCTGCGCGATTTTGAAAGCCAAGTTGTCGTCCTCGCAAGCCTGGTCCGGCAGGGCGCTGCATGACTCGATCAGGATTCTGTCGCTGGAATCTTTGATAGAAGCGTCCGAAACCATCTTGGCGGCCTTTTGATCCTGGTCCTGCCTGGGGGCCTCTTAATCCTCCGAAACGTTGTCCACGTCCCTGGAAAGGTCGAATTTGATTTTGAAGACCGCGTTGATCTGGTGCCGGTGGATTGAAGAATCTTCCCTGTCGATTCTGAGCAGAAGGAACATTCCTGGAACCCCGTTCGCGATTTAGTCTTCGTTGTAGAGGTCGGGAATCAGGATCCCGCGGTGGGCGTTCCGTATCCAGGCGCTGAGGTCTGTCACCCGGGAAGGTCTGGGGCTTATCCTGCTGGAGTCTAATGCGATCCTGCTGTCCCTGTCCCGGTTGATCCTGATCCTGTTGTCCTCGGCGTTGTCCTCGGCGTTGTCCTTGTCCCTGCTGGGCGGAGGCAACCGCAGCCAGTACGAAAACACCTAATATTGTAACAATTATACCTCGTTTCATCGTTTGTCTCCTTTTATTATATTGTTAATTCTCATGAATTCGTTTAGCCAACGTTTTTCAATCAAAGCACGCTTTTCATATCGGTAGTGTGGAGCGAATCCCTTTGGTAACGTATTCAGAGGTCTTTTATGAAAAAAATGAGTTTGTTCTACGCCATGATACGAATGGAAGGGGAATAGGATTTTCATTTGTCATAACGGCTAAGATGAGTTAGAATAGGTCTATCAGAGGGATGGAAGGGAAGGTGAACCAGTTGAAGGGGGTAGAGTTATGGCAAAGCATGTCACCTCGGAAGGGCGTTTTGTAATTTGGCTGTTGCTGTTTATTGGATTTTGCAGTGCTGTGGGTTGGATCAGTACCAGTGGCCTTCTGCTTTCCAATTATACCAACCATCGACATTTTGCGGATATGACCACGACCCTGAGTACGATCGGCGGAGCACTTCTGACCTCTTCGTTTTATCTTCTTGTCGCAGCGATATTTCTGCCGTGGGGATTCTATCGACTGCGACGACACGAAGATGCACGAAAAAAGGATGCGCTGGTCGCCGCGTCTCTTTTTCCATCCATTTTTTTATTTCCCGTCCTGATGTATCTGGGAATCGCAGTGATTATGTTTGTTCCATTTGGCACAGCGCATCTTCGATTCGTGGTATTCGGTCCCAATGTAGTTCAGTCGATCCTCTCACCGGACGGGATGAAGGAAGCGTATGTCGTGGATGCTCCAAGTATCGATGGGCCAAACCATCATCTCTATGTGCGGATCACGGAAGGAAAACCTGTGGAAGTAGCAGCTTTGCCGGAAGATGTGGATTTTAATAAAAAAATCCATTGGTCCCCTCAAAGTGACGTGGTTGTATTCCAGACGCATTTTGCGTTGATTGGATATCGAATTAAAGACGGCCAAAAAACGGAGGTCGTTCTAGGCGGAGAAAGACACTGGCGGGCGAATGGGACCTTTTGGGTGGACTATAATGCGGCCAAACAGGTTGCTTCCATTTCGTTTCCTCAACCCCAGTCATTTGCCTATCGCTTGGAAGGACAATCCGATTGGCTTGTGCCGGATTTTACAAAAGAGAATCGTTAGATAGTTTAACAAGGCTTGCATAGAACAAGTCGGGAAGGAGTAAGTGCAATGAATACGTTATCGAATAAAGCAATTCTTTTGTTGGTTTTATTGTTTGGCATAAGTGCATTTGCCGGTGAGGCTCAGGAACGGCTTGAAGCGGAAAAACAGGCATTCATGCAGGAGATCGAACAGGCGAAAATACATATCGAGCAACTTCGTACTGAAGCCCTGGAACATGAAGCCCGGGCCAGGGCGTTACAGGCCGAAGCGGCACAACTGGAAGTGCAGATCCGAAAGGAGTTGGAACATCAGAAAATGCGTTTTGAAATGGCGGATATGGAGCAAAAAATGCATCAGATGCGCCAAGAAGCCGAACATCTCCAGCAGGAAGGACATTTGGATGAAGCTCATGAACTTCGTATCAAAGCCGAACAGATCGAAAAGAAATTGCACCAACGAGTAGAAGAAACCAGGAAGCGGGAGTGGGGCAAAGCCAAGGAACGGATAGGTCATCTCCGCGAAATGGCCGGGCAGGCAAAGCGCGAAGGGCAACTTGAAAAAGCAGAGCGTCTTTGGGCGGAATCGAAGGAGATGGAGGTGCGTTTGCAAGAGGAGATGGAAGAGCACAATAAGCGAATCCATGCCGAAGAAGTAGAGCACAAAATCGGCGAAATGATGGAAGAAGCCGAACGATCAGAACGGGAAGGGCATCCTGATAAGGCTCGTGAACTTCGTGCTAAAGCGGAACGAATCGAAGTCGAAATGCATGAAAAGATGCGCCGTGAGCGAGAGGACGATCTGGAACGGATGGATCGACACATTGCAGAATTACAGGAACGGTCAGAGATTGCCGAGAGAGAAGGCCGCATGGAGGAATCCCGTGAGCTTTGGGAAAACGCCGAACGTCTTCAGCAAGAGATGAAACGGAATTTTGAAACCCGAGAACACGAGGAGCGATTGGGGAATATGCAAGCAGAGCGGGAGGAATTAATAGCGGCACTGGAACATGCCCGACGGGAGGGTCAGGAACGTAGAGCCGCTGAGTTGAAAGAGAGGATCGTTGGGATAGATCGAGAGATGGAACGATTCGGGCGGGAAACAGAAGCACAAGCCATGAAACGTGAGATTGGTCACCTGCATGAATTGGCGGAGCAGGCAGCCAGGAACGAACAGCATGACAAAGCTGAAGCCATAATAAAGGAAGCGAGACAGCTTGAACGTCGTCTTGACGAGATGCTGGCCAACCGTGGGGATAGGGATAAACCGGAGAAAAGCAAGGTTAATACAGTGAATGAACTGCGAGAGCAAATTCGTCATTTACAGGGGCAGATCAACGAATTGCATGAGATTGTCGAAGGCATCAAACATCAATTGAAATGAGTTAGAAATCAGAATGAAACCGGGTTTCCAACGAAATGTTCGAAACCCGGTTTTTTATTACAGCCAAAATGTCCAGACGTTGGACTAAGGGGAATCCTTGAGCCATTCGGTTGCCAGAACAGCAAGGTCCTGCATATCGATCATTCCATCCGCGTAGTAATCAAACGAAGGCGAGTCTTGTACTTTACGAAGCCAATTAGCGCCCAAAACCTCCAATTTCCCCAGATAGAGGATTTGTAAGGCCTGTAGATCCTGTACGACGATGGTCTCTCCTTTTGCCTCAGCGCGTGCCTGAGGTTTATAATAGAGATAGGCGGAACTGTCCGGCACAATGGCGCGAACGGGAAACCGAGCTTTGACCTGGAATGTTAAGGTTCTTTGCTCTCCTGAGGATAATCCGTCGATATAGAAAATTACTTTACGACCGGCGACTTCTGTTCGACTGACAAGGCCCGTTTCGACAAGTGCATCCAGAGTTTCAGTTACTACAGAAAAGCCGGTCGGTACTCCGACATCGACAATCATCATCCCTGACTTGCCTTCGGGGCCGAGATAACGAACCGTAGCAGTTACGTTCACAATATCATCCACTTCCACGGTTTTCGTATCATACGTTACTTCCAGACGCATTTCATTTTCAATGCAATTATAATCCAGCAGTACATGAAAACGGCGTACGAGCTGGAATTTAACCTCACCGGATCCCGCAGCGATTAACTCAATACGATCAACCGAGGGCAGTTCCGCGATCTGTAGTACGTCGAAGTTCGTCTCGTCCATGTGAAGCTCAGCCAGGATGGGACCTGTTCCTTCCTCGGTAATCTGACGAGCGATAATTGTTAAATCCACATCACGTGTCTGTTTGCGAGCGGCCGTCATCAGGATTTTGAGCCCCATGACGGTGTCCTGAGTTTGACCAAATCCGCCCCGGCTGTTTTGCTGCAAGGAAATCCACTTGATGACTTCGTTGGCCTGTGGCATGTCATATTCCATCATCGCCAGTCCTGCATAGGCTGTGGTTTCCACTCCATGAGGTTCCCAATGCAGGCCGTTTTCATCGCTGATTGCCAGTTCAAGTAATCGATCCAAGATCATTTGCGCTGCTGGATTCTGCTGTTTGGCCAGAGCCAGCGAGGCAATCGCCAGGGCATAAGGATCCTCTTGCACGGTTGTCAGGTTGTCGGTCAAATAGGTTGTAGCCTGATCGATGACCACAGGTGTGGCCTGACCATAATCCAGGAGGGAAATCAATACGAAAGCCGTTAGTGCAAAGTCACCACTCATTCCGCCGATCATTTCCCGGTGATGGATAAAGCCGACCGATTCCCAGGAACCATCCTGTTTTTGGTGTTGTTCGATCCAGGCCGCTGCATCGGTTAGAATCCCTTCATCGATCGCCTGGATGTCTTTGGCTCCGCTGAAAACATCCAGTACAAATGCGGTCAGCCACAGGCTGCCGGATTGGTCACTGTTACCAAAAGCGGAGAACGATCCGTCATCGCGACGGTACGTCAGCTCTCTTTGATAGCCGACAGTGATAAAATGTTCCGCCTTGGCGCGGATTTCGGGTGTAAGCTGACCGGTTGCGTCCAGATAGTGCAGTATTTCGATATCGGGCGCCATAAAGATCATATTCTGTTCGCCGCAGCCATACGGCATGCCCAGCAAATCCTCTACTCCGTTAATGCTTTGGGCAACGAGACTGGGTGTTACGTTCAACAGAATTTTCTCGGAATCGGGCACGCGATAGTCAGGCATAATGGCATCGAGTTGTATCGTCTGGTCCGCTTTAATCATACCATTGGTTACAAGTTCCCTTTGGGTACCTTCGGGTTCCACAAGCAGTTCCTTACGGACCGCATCAGCCCGCAAGGGGGAACGTAATGTTATCTCGATCGGATGCTGCCCGGTCTGGATGGGCCGGATTGTAAAAGAGGCCATACTGACGGCATTGGCGGCCACATCAATGTATTGTACAGCAGGATCGAGCAGATCGAACCACTCGGCAGTAGTTAAACTCACCTGTACGCTTTGAGGCTCATCAAGATAATTATATATTTGGATGCGAAGGGGGAATTGTTCTCCCCGTGTGACAGCATAAGGCAGGTCGGGTTCCCCGAAAAATTCCTGGAAAACCAGCAGCGATGATTCAACCATACCCAATCCCTTGTCGGAGGTGGATACGGCATGGATGCGCCACGTTGTAATACTATCCGGTGCCGTCAGATCCAACGAGGCCGTTCCATCCGGATTGGTTAACAGCTCGGGCATCCAGACCCATGTTTCGGGGAAAAATTGGCGGACACGGGTCACCTCCGCAAGGCCGGAATCCTCACCCTTACCATTCCCTCCTGCCGACACATCTACCGCATCTTCCAGCCAGCGATCCCAATTCCAGAACCATGGCCCCTGCGGGACTTGAATTTGGCTCGATGTAATCACCTGAATATTGGCTTCATCGAAAACCGCTCCCGCTCCGGTATTGTATTCATAAGGGTGCTCTTCGATCTGCGGCTCCATAAACAATCGTTCCAGCTCTTTGAAGACCTCCGTCATGGTAAGCCGACCTTCATTTAGTGCATACACGGATTCGTCTACGATGGCCAATCCAACCATGGCTTGTTCTTCCGCCTGGAGTGAAAGCTGTAGTTCTTCGCCGGGCAGTGCCTGCTCTTTGTTGAAGTGCACATCTAGATTGGTCAGGTTCTCAATGCTTACATCAAAGGAAAGACTATCGGCGGAAATTTCGTTATTGGGATTGATAATATACGCAACTACCTTGGCGAGAGGAAACATCTGAGGTGTGACTTGAAAATGAATTTTGTCTTCCCGCGTAAAACCCGACCAGACGGTATGTCCTCGGGCAAAAATATCATAATATACCGTAACCGGATGCGTTTTCAGTACATCGATTTCTATCGTGTCTCCTATGGAGGCAGGTTCATCCGACGATCGACTCAGTGAGATAAAACTATCGGTTGGAGAGGTAGAGGCGTAAATCGTCAACTCTGCTTGATCCATTGCTTCACTGGTTTGTGCTGTGCTGGTCAGATGAGCCCAGGCGGTATCTTTGGGAGCATGGAAGGTGATGCTTGTTGAGCCTGTAAACGCTGGAATCGATTTTGTCTCTTGAGATAGCACCTGCCATTCCTGGTTGAAGTACTCACACTCGACTTGAGCCGAGGCAGTGACAGGATAGCCTTCCTGATTCTCCGCGATCAGCGTGATTTGGAAAGGTGAACCGGGTACGATATTACGAGACCGGGCGATCAGTCCATGATGAATCGTCGAATCGACAATTTTCAATATTTTGGTGGTTTTTTCTTCGTGACCCGACGGATCGGTCACGATTGCCTCTAACTGAACCGTTCCTGCACCTCCGGCACTATGAGTCCCTGCGATATAGCCTACCGGGTGTAACGTAAAATCGACCTTGCCGTTTACTAGATCGGCTGAGTAGGTTGCATATTCCTCCCAGGCACCCACATACCGACTGGCATGGAGAACGACTGTCCCCTCAACAATCTGCCCAAAAAAGTAATTTGCTTTAATTTGCCCGGTGATTTCCTCATCGACAAGGAAGTAATCTCGTAGGGTTTCAAGATCGACTTGGAAACGAGGGAGAACATATTTTTCTACTCGGATATCGACACAGCTCGATGCAGACTCTGCCTGGGCACTGATCTTCCATGTTCCGAGATTTAACTCGGTGGCCAAGGGTACGTCAAAGGAGGCCACTCCGAAAGCGTTTGATGTAAGTGCCTTATGGAAGATTTTAATTCCTTTGCCATCGGTAATCTGTACTTCTACAGATGTCGATTGAGGACGTACCTGATTGGTTAATGTAAGAATGCGTCCGTGCATCGTTTGTCCCGGCTTGTAGATGGGCTTGTCCGTTTCGATCAACAGGACAGGAAGTTTACGCAATTGAATCTGAGCCGTCAGAGGATCATCCACGCCCTCGATATCGAGTTGCAGGGTATAACTGTGAGGGGCCAGGTCAGGCAGGTTCAATGTAACACTGAGTCGACCGACTGTGTCTGTTTTGCCGGAGAACAGAGGCACAAGGGTTGTCTGGTCCGTCCAAAGGCTGATTTGAATAGTAGAGGATACAGGAGAATTATCCGAGGCGTTTAGCGTAGTTAGAGATACAGTGATGTCGGAACCGGCGTAAACCGTTTTCGGGATTAGAACGACGGCAATTGTAGAATCCTCGGCCTGTACTTGAGGAATCAGGACGAAAAGGAAAAGCCCCCACGTGAAAAAAAACGAATAGAAGTCCTTCTTATTCATCGGTAACCTCCTTGGATATAAAGGTTTAGATAAGAAATACCCGACAGGGAGATAAATCCGGTATAGGTATATGCACACAACATGATGTGCTCTTGGGAGCACATTTCTCAGCTTCCAACCCTCACGGAAAAAAACCGCATGTCCTTCTATAGATACTATACATGGTTTTGGGAGGATTTCAACAAAAGATTACTGGCCCAGATCCTTGTTTTCTATGGTTTGAGTTTATTGTACGGTAAAGTTTGAAGAGGCTGTATCTCCCGATCCGGCTACACAAAGCAGATGGTATCTGCCGGGCGCCAGCCGGAGCATCGAGTGATTCGTAATCAAGCGGTTATTGAGAAACCAAGTCAAATGGATCTCCTTGTTGGTTTTAGGATGAACCAGTACTTCCCGGTCAATGGCAATAAATGTACATCCATCAGTGGGTTCAAGAATTCTCAAGTCAGGCTGACTCGTAATCGGTTTGGGAATCGGTTTTATAACTGTTATTGTGGATGGAAAAGGAGGATCGGTATCATTTCGCAGAGCGGGGAGTTGAAACATTTTTGCCAATAATGGTTCAGCCGCTTCAGCGCCGACATATGCCAATCGGCCCGTCCCGCGGAATCGGCCGACCCAGACGCCTATCGCATAGCGGTGATTGTGTCCGACAGCCCAGGCATCCCGTCGGCCGGAACTGGTGCCGGTTTTCCACATGAACCAGGGGATTTGATCGGGATTGACATCTTCCATACCCGTCGGGCGCCGATTGCGAGAAGAGAGAATTTCATTGACAGTAGCACAGACATTGGCATTCAGCACAGCTGTTTCAGTATATACAGGATCATCCGGAAAAAGACGAGCATTTCGGGCTCTTCCCTTTCTGCCTAGCATGGCATAGGCATTGGTTAAATCCAATAGTGAAATTTCTACTCCTCCGACGACCAGGGCCAGACCGGCGTTGCGGTTGGCATTGCTTGGCAGAGAGATCCCGGCCGATTCGAGAATTCCATAACATCGGGCCAGACCGATATGCCGAGTGACATAGAGGGCGGGAATATTGAGCGAATCGGTCAATGCCTGGCGGACCGGGACGGGACCGGAATACGTACGATCAAAATTTTCCGGCTGCCAGCCCCCCAGATCGAGTGGGACATCATAAACGATGGAATCAGCGGCCAATCGGCCTCCTTGAAACGCCGCCGCATAAATGAAAGGTTTCAGGGTGGATCCCGGGCTGTGCCGGGTAAGGGCGGCATTGACCTGCCCATCTTTGGGATCATAAAAATCACTCGAACCGATCATTGCAACAATGGAAGACTGCTCGATATCGATCGTGACTGCCGCCAGCTCTGTTTCGGAAGGTAAAGTTGAAAGGTGTTCCTGGGCAAGTTTTTCGATTTCCGATTGAATCGACAGATTGATCGTAGTCAGGGCACCGGTTGATCGTCGGTTCAGTGCCATCCATGCTGCATGCGGAGCGCAGGCTTGTCGTTGTAAAGGATATAGCGAGGTTCTCTTTGCCAATACCTCATCCAGCCGGCTTTGTGAGATCATTCCTTGCTCAAACATGCTTAGCAGGACGATTCGGGACCGCTGCAGAGCGGCTTCGTAATGAATCCTTGGATCATATCGGGAAGGAGACTTGGGCAGACCTGCCAGCAGGGCCGCTTCCTGCAGGTTTAAGTCCCGGGCATGCTTGGAGAAGTAGAGCAGTGATGCGGCTTCCACACCGCGGATATTACCGCCGTAAGGCGCCATATTTAGATATATTTCAAGAATTTGATCTTTTGTTTTGCAATGATCCAACTGTAAGGCCCGAAAAGCTTCAATTACTTTGGCAGTAAGAGTTCGTGGCCGTTCTTCTATCATACGGCACACCTGCATGGTCAACGTGCTGGCTCCGGAAACCACTCGACCCGTGGTTACATTTTGGACTGCAGCGCGTGAAACAGCTAACGGATCGACACCCGGGTGAGAATAAAAACGCCGGTCTTCCACGGCGATTGTAGCCTGACTCATCCAGCCAGATACTTCTGACAATGGTATGGGCTTACACCATTGTTGCTGAGGGGAAACGATGCTGAGCATATGTTGTCCGTGGATATCAAATACGAATGGACTGGATTTCCAACAATTGAGCTTATATAGCGGAAAGGGGAAAACTATCCATGCAATCGTAAGGCATAGAGTAAACAGGATGGCTATACCCAGCAAACCTTGCAGGAGACGTTTCCCATAACATCGTATTTTGCTTTTATATTTTGTCACGGCTTGACAACGATCCTTCCCACTGGACCCATAGCAGCAACGACCGGATCGTACATACATGAGGCCTGAATCGGGGGTACATCAAACCGGCCTGCTGTAACCACGCGCAAGGCATAGTTGAAAATCTGTGTATGTCTGGTTGCCGTGCAAAAGAGAACAACTCGATCATCGAGAAATTCAATATGCTCGGGATGATGCCCGCTGAAATTTCCATCTTGTGCGGACGTGATCAGACGTGGATTTTCCACTTCCATGCCGCCGGGAAGGGCGTCCACGACAACAATATTGCCGACGTTTGACTTGTCCGTGGTTGTGACAAATATTTTTACCTGAATCAGGTCACCGACATGTAAATTATTCGGATCAATGCTTGTTCCTGTTCGGTCCATCCATCGCCGCTCAACGGTTAAACGGCGGCTGTATGGCTGGAGAAATTCTTTCTTTGCAAGACCTTCAGAGCTGAGCGCCAGATAGATCGTCCCCTGACCTGAGGAGGAAATGTGAATAGGTTTTGTCTGGAGATTGACTTTGGTGGTCAAGGGATTTTCATGCGTAAAAGAGAGGCTCTTTCCATCTGGTAATTGCACGGTTCCGGTAAAATCAGGTGGGTTCTGTTGGGAGAATGCTTGATAACGGATGAGGGCCATCAGGGCGGCGGCATTCTCCAGTGTACTGGCCCAGGCCCCATTGGAGCGGGCGTCCATGACTTGGTTGGCCAGAGGGCCAACCATCGGATGATCCGGCTCGATTTCCAGCAGCACAGCCAACCAGACTGCATGCTGCTGCAGGTGCGAAGTCAACCGGTTGCTGGTTGTTGTCGGAATGGTCATATCCATCAATTGAGTTGGTAGAAGCGTACGTGCCATATCCGTCTGACCTGCCGCATGGAAAGCGGCTGCAAGATGGGCTCTTCCGGCCAGATCCAACCTCTCAACCTGTTCGGCAAGGCGGTTCATCCAACCTAACCGGGGCCGGTCGAAGCCGCTGAGCACGTGACACAATAATGCTCGCGTGTTTATGGACATATCCTTATCGGTTGTGTTTAATCGGCTGTCCAGGTATGCAAGAAGATCATCCCTAAATCTGGAATCGATATTATGATCGGCTTGCGCTGCTTCCAGCATACACCATCCGGCATAGGCGGAGCCCCATTCTGACGGTTGTGTATGACCGGGCCAGAAGCCAAGGCCGCCCGAAGTGGTTTGCATGGCCCAGAGTCTGGTAATTCCCGCCTGGACCATGGATTGAATCGTAGCGGTTCTAGAAGGAGCCAGGATCTGTGGGGCGTAAACAAGAGAAAAGAGCCGACTGGTTGTCTGTTCCAGGCAGCCGTAAGGATATCCAATCAGGCGTTCGAGAGCCGGTTCCAAATGGATGCTTGGCCGTCCGCTGATCGTAAGCGTTAATTGTTCTGTTCCTTCTATAAAGGCCTGGGAGGATTCTATGGTCGTTTTCTCTCCTGCTGTTAATGTAAGAAGCTTGACTTCTGTATGTAGGGCCGTAGCCGGACGAATCGGTAAAGAAGACTTGCTCTCGGCGACCAACGGGGAATCAACCGGATCGGTCTGGGCTACGTTGATCTTGATTTCAGCGGGTCCGATTGTACGGGCGTTTATATTCAGTGTATGCGTAACAGAACCGTTTGCGGGGACGGTGACTGCTGTATCGTTGTTGAGGATTTGTATAAACTCATTCGAGGTGGCTTTCAGATGAGTTTGGATTGCTTTATCGGTGGTATTAAATATCTTTGCCGGGAGTTCAAAAGTATCTCCCGGCGCAGCAAAACGTGGACAACCCGCTTCAATAAACATTTCTTTTGTCAGAATGACCGGCTGATGCATTGTGCCATAACGATCATGGTCAGCGGCGACAGCCATGATGCGCATTTGTCCAATTAATTCGGGTAATGTCATAGCTATCTGAGTTCTGCCGCCAGGATCGACCTGGATTGCCTGCTGCCAGACGACGTCCGGTTCCTCGCGACGGACCTGGACGGGATTTCGTCGTAGTGCTCCGATGGTATGACGAGGATCACCTGCTCCGATACGGGTAAAATTTTCCGGTCTTTCGTAATCCGGCAATAATCGGAAAAACAGATCCGCTGTCCACACTCCGGGTCGTCGCGGATTAAGGAAGAACTCGAAAGGATCGGGCGTTTCATACGCTGTCGGCAGGAGGATACCCTCGTCGACCGCCCAAAGATGAATCAATCCAGGATGATTAGGATCCTGTGGCGGATCGGTCTGGATTGTAAGAGAGATCGTTTCTTTTGGCCGTGCCTTTTTGGGAGCTGTAATGATAACAGGCATCATACTCGCGCCATGATCAAATCGGATTCGTTTCATACCCATCGCCCGATGGGGCAGCCACTGTTTATCCTTGGGATCGACGGACCGGACCACTGTGGCCGTTAGATATGCGCCGCCGCGGAGTGTTTCCAGCAACGGGACTTCAATTTCGGCCGTATTGTTTTGCAGATCGGTTACCTGATAGTGGACGACGTGGTCGGTTTCCAGGGCCAGAAACAGAGTGCCGGATAAGGGGCTGCGGACTAACACTTTGGCCATTTTACCCGGTTCGTAAATTTCCTTGTCAGTGATGATTTCGAGTCGATCCGGCTGATTCATCGCCAGGCTTTGATCGACACCATGAGCAGATGCATACAAGTCGAGCTGTGTCTGGCTGTCCGTTTCGGGGCAGGAGATCAAGAGTCGGTAACGACCGGCATCTTTACAGGTTAGTTGGATCGAGCCGTGTGATGCCTTTTCCGGTACGACGGTTTCAGAATGAACCTGTTCCAATTGTTCTATGGAGCGCCAGACATGTCTGCCGTTTACTTCCTGCAGAGTCGTTTCATACTGTATAGTAAAGAGCTTTACGGACAAGGTAGACGGAGGGATTTCCATCTCGTTTGTATTGAGACTGATCCATTCGGCCTGGAAAGGTTCCCCGGGGATAACAAGTGTACCGTCGGAGAGCTTGAGGCCGATGTGATGGCCCATGCGATCGACAAAGACCGAGCCGTTGTCACTGACCGACCGGGAACCCGGTTCGGTTACGGTTACGGTATAGTTCATGCGGTAAAAGCCGGCCTTTACGTGATCCTGAATCTTCATCTTTAGAAGCGTCTTCCCTTGCTCATCCAACTTGTCAGCGGCAACGGGTAACAGGATCGATCCTGTTGTGATTGGTGTTCCGAAAGTAAAATCGCGATAGCTTTTACACTGGAATCGGATCGGATAAAGACGAGATTCCACTTTCGCCGGCAGCCCGTTAGCGGGTTCATCCCAGAGGTACTCTGCCGCCACTTCGATTGTGGGCAGTTGGTTGGGATCATATCGATCAGCGGTGGCGGTGGCTTTGACCTTGATCCTCTGGGGCAGAAAGGTCTCCACATAGGCATATGTTGAACCGATCACCTGCTGCGAACCGGGCAATGTGGTTTCAAAGATGTAACGGCCCGTTTGCGATTCTTCGCGGGTAGGGAAATCCAGATAAAAGAATCCTTGTTGTTTTTCTTTTCGCTGAACAATGGGATCGTTTACAATCCGCCCATCGGGCTGAGTAACTTTGACACGGACCGGGAATAACGGTGGAATCTGACCGGTGCTATGCCGGAGAATTCCGGTCAGGTGAATAGTGTCTCCAGGGCGATACACGCCCCGTTCGGTGTACATTATCGCTTCGAGATCTTGCGGATACGGTCTTCCGGACTGTTCAACATCGTCGATCATCCACTGGTTTTCATCCGGCTTCAGATAGCTCGTATCGTCACCTTTTTGTGCGGTGATGATGTACAGACCTCCGTCGGGCCCGTCATCAGCATATGACAAGCGCGCAATCCCGTTTTTGTCGGTAATCTCTGTTGTCAGCGTCTGATTGTTGAATGTGATTCCTTCGACCTGAACTCCTTCGACGCCCCGGCCGTGACGGATGGAACTGACCCAGACCAGATATCCGTCTTTCTCGTGCTTGGCGGTAATTGCCAGATCTGTGACGGCAACAAGGATATAATCGGAGGCCCAGTGATAGTTTATACCACGGGCGTGAATGGAGTAAATACCCGGACCGGGCTGAATTAAATCTTTTAATTCGATTGCCAAATCGGTGATTTTGTCACGAGGAGTATCCAGTTTGACAGTCTTTTTCGGAAGGAGGCGAGACGTATTTGGATAGTACCCGTTGTGCAAATATTCAACCAGATTGTTATTGTGGACCCTCCAGGCGCTGAATTCCAGGGCGGGAACGTTAACCGCTTTCATATCAAGTGTGCGGTTACCAAAGGGAGAAAGAATGCCTCGGCTGTGAGAGAAGGAGACGCCGGGACGGCGTTCGGGCATGTCGACCATGGTTGAGACGTCATCACCCAGTGTTTGATCGTCTTGAGCGAGAAGAATGCCGGGTACAGCGATCGTATATCGGTGTCCAGCAAGGAAATGGCCTGACAGGACCACGTTGTTGCCGCTGCGGTGAATGTTTAATTCCTCCACCTTCGGCGTGACCGAGATCGCCGGCAGTTCCTGTTTCCGGCTGAGAGGTTCGGAAAATCGCAGGCTGATCGTTCCGCTGTCGTCGTACTGACTGATTTTGGTACTTGCATTCAGGAAACAAAAACCGGGGGGAAAGGCCATTTCACGAACCATATTTTGCCCCAGGGGTAAATCGGCACCCGGTCCGGACAGGTTTTTATGTAATTGTATGGAAAGGTGATTGGAGGCGGGCCGGGGTATTTGTAACACGATTTCACTATTGGCAGCCTTGGTTAAGCATTGAATATTGCGAAGTCGGTTGTTTTCCGGGCCGAGATCCCGAAACTCGATATGACGAAGCAAATCACCCGGCTCTACCGGTTGGTTGAATTCCAATTCAATGGTCACATATGAGGGATTGGCTTCGATGGTTCGAAGGTTCAGTAATTGAAGGGCGATGGTTTGCACTTCGATCGGATCGGCCTCAAGGACCATTCCGGTGCAAGCCTTGAATTGCTCTGTAGCCATGGCCGTAAAGGTGCGGCCGGGCGGAAGAGGTTTATCAAATACATATTCCAACGCGTTTCGGTCACGCCAAATCCACTTACCGGGCCAAACGGGCGCAAACTTGAAGAGTTCTCTTTGTTCGATCAGACCGATAAGATCCGCTGTAACAAGATTGCGATCAAAGCCCAGACGAAGCCGGTCCGGATTTTCATTGTCCGGGCTCAGGTAGCTGTACGTCAACCATACAGTTGCTTTTGGTCTTTTCGACAGAAAATGGTATATTCCAAACAAACCTGTCACATTGAGAATCACAAGAATTGCAGTTAGGGTCATGAATCGAAATGCGGATCGGCTCATATGTGCTCCTTCCATTCGCCTGGACGTCCCTGAAACACTCCCCTCAGAACCGGTGGCTGGAGATGATCATTCTGGTCGCGATGTTTTGGGCGGCGACAAAAACGAAGTCCTCGGAGGCCATCCATTCAAATAGTAGCACGGAATTAATGAGAGGCAAATGAAAATGAAAAGAAAGATTACATTCGTGCAAAAAAAAGAGTCGGCCACTAAAAATTGAGAGGCAAAATGAAAGACTTGCATTTTTTAAAGTGACATTGAATGTCTACATGGGTTGCATACTTCAAATCGGTATGACATTCTCCTTTGTAGCCTATTCATCCAAAACAAAAAGTTCCACTTTTCGAAATTCACATGGATGGCTTTCGGACTGAAGAGAAATATATCCTTCGGACAGCAACAGGTCGGGACCACGGATCAGTTTCTTCGCATCCGCATCCCCTTCGTCCAGTTGTGGCTTTTCGTATTCCAGAATCACCTCACCGTCCATGATATGCCGAATGATCTCACTGCCACGAACCTCCACTTCTATGGTTACCCATTGATCGCCATGATATGTTTTGGATGTAGAAGAAATACAATGTTGTGTGACCAGCTTATCATCCATGACAACATGGGTTCCGGGAGTACAAAGATTGCCCGTGGTCCGTTCATCGGTACCGTTGCCTCCGAGCAATTGGACTTCAATACATACAGGGAAATTTTGATCTTTGGCCATGCTTTCAGGCGACTGGCAATGAAGCATCAGGCCGCTGTTGCGAAAAGCCCAGCCGGGACCACCTGGCGTTTGTTCTCCCAGAAAGCGATATTCAGCACGCAGGATGTAATGAGAAAATTTATCCTTGTAAAACAGGTGGCCGAATCGTTCATTAAAGGTATCATACTGATCGTAAGCCACCTTGATAACCCCATCCTCCACGCGAAACGTATTACCGAAGTTGTCCCCCAGTTCGTATCCACGTATCTTGACCGTCCAGCCATCCAGGTTTTTCCCATTGAAAAGAGGAATCCATCCTTTCTCGGCGGACATCTTTTGTGGGAACGAGCAACCTCCGATAATAAGGACGAAAATCGAACTGAAAAGCAACATGGCCACATAGATAAAACAAGAGGAATTTGGATGACTTTTCATTTGTCTTACTCCGCATGAAAATAATGTAAAGGTCCTCTAAAAATACAGTATATGTGGAGAAAGTAGCACTTTTCCTTGAAATTTCAAGGTTTTTTGATATAATAAGATTTTACGGGGAGTGGCATGTGGATGGTCCACAGAGGGGGATTGAACTCATCTTTTGGAGAAGGGATTGAATGCCGATGAAGAATCAGATGCAATCAAAGCATTTCGTATGTTGTCTCATTCTTGCCATTTTGTTATGGGTCGCACAACCCGGAATGGCGCTGGTAATCAGTGAGATCATGTATCATCCTGTGGAAGAGGGAGCAACTCCTTCCGGAGAGGAGACACTTGAATTCATAGAACTCTATAATGATCGGGCGGTGTTTGAAGATCTCGGAGGTTATTCTTTTACCAATGGAGTCCAGTATACATTTCCCGAAGGGACGATTCTTAGTGCAAGTGAGTATCTGGTGGTTGCCCGGGATCCGAACGCTATGGAAAATGCATATGGGATTACTGGTGTATATGGTCCATTCAGCGGACGTTTGAATAATGATGGAGAACGAATCGAATTGTCCAATACGAATGGGCAGATCCTAATTTCGATTCGCTATAATGATACCTGGCCGTGGCCGAATGCGCCCGATGGAACAGGACATACGCTGATCCTGGCCACATTGGGTGGGGATCCGGAAGAGGCGTCAAGCTGGGCACCGAGCACATTTGTCGGCGGCACACCGGGAGGGCCCGACGAAACGCAGATTGAGCCGGAAGATCCGACACTGATGACCCTGGTGGATATTGGCTCTGCGGGGCGGTATTTCAAGGGAACACAGGAACCTTCTCCGGATGGTGGAGGATCTGCCACAATAGACTGGACACAGATCGGCTTCAATGACAATCCGACGGCAACCGCGTGGTTGGAAGGCCTGAATGGATATGGCTACAGCAGCGAGTCCGATGAGTTGCAGTATATTCGCACAGTCTTGAATGATATGAATGGAGGGTACTGGTCTGTTTATGCCCGGCTTCGTTTCGAATTGACGCAGGAACAGATCGACACCTTTTCCCAATTGCGGGCCGAGGTGCACTATGATGATGGTTATGTATTGTATCTGAACGGAACCAGGGTAGCTGATTCGGGCGATATCCAGGGCTATCCACCTGCCTACAATGCACCGGGTGCTTCTTCGGGATCGGATCCTCCGGCCTCTAATGTGGACCTGACAAGCCGATTGAATCTGTTGGTAGTCGGCACGAATGTACTGGCGATCCAGGCCCACAATTCGAATCTGTCGGGCAGTTCCGACGCCTTTGCCGCCCCTGTCCTTCATGCCGTGGTTGAGCCGGAAAACGGCGGCGATAATATTCACGCCAGGCTGCGGATCAATGAACTATTGACCAACAGTGATGCCGATCCAGGTCTGGACTGGCTGGAATTGTACAATCCCGGTCCGATTGCTGTAGATCTCAGTAACCTGTATCTGAGCGAAGGCCGTTTTGACCTGCTCCAGTATAAATTCCCCGATGGTGTCGTATTACAGCCGGGCGAGTTTTATGCTGTCACGCAGGGGACGCCGCCGGATGGTTTTCCCTTTGGACTTGGCTTTGCCGGTGAGACCGTCTTTTTAACGGCGGCAACGGATGATCCCGTTCCGCAACCGATCCGTATTCTGGATGCCGTACGATTTGGCGTGGTTCCTTCCGATGTAACGCAGGGACGATACCCGGATGGGGCAGACAATCTTATGGCTTTGAGTGAGCCGACATTCGGCACATCAAATGCTCAACCCATGTTACATGATATCGTGATCAATGAGATCATGTATCATCACGGTACACGGGAGAAAGATTATGAGTATATCGAATTATATAACCGGGGAGACAGCACGGTAAATCTACTCGGTTGGGAGTTTAATGACGGCGTTGACTATCGTTTTGATACCAGTGTGGAATTGGCGGCAGGGCAGTATCTGGTTGTCGCCGAAGAGCCGAATCTTTTGGAAGAGACTTATCCCAATCTGGTTAAGGGTGTAAACCTGTTCGGTCCCTGGGATGGAGACCTGGACGATCACAGTGAGCGGATTCGACTCTCCTATCCGATTCAGGACATCAATCCCGATACGGGACAGATGGAAACGTTCATGGTTACGGCCGATGAAGTGACGTATTGCGACGGCGGGCGCTGGCCGATGTGGGCGGATGGACAGGGCGCCAGCATGGAGCTTCGGGATCCGGACAGCGATAACAATCTGCCCGATGCCTGGGCGGACAGTGACGAGAGCGGCAAAAGCACATGGAAACAGTATTCCTTTTCGATTGACAGCTCTGATTCACAATACACACATGATCAAATAACCGTATTTGGGATGTTTTTACTGAATCGTGGTGAGGTGCTGATCGATAATGTAGAATTGCTTGTAAACGGCGCCGACCGTTTAAGTAACGGTGGTTTTGAGAGCGGTCTAACCGGCTGGCGCCACCTGGGTAACCATGTCCGTTCATTTGTAACAACGGATGCTTATCGGTACGGTACACAATCCCTGCATTTGATTGCTACCGGCCATGGCGATCCGGGCGCCAATCGTGTCAATCAATCGATAACCGGTGTGACTGCCGGATCAGTAACATTTCGCTTCTGGGCGAAATGGCTCCGAGGCAGCCGGTATCTGTTGCTGCGGACATCGCGTGAGCAGGCCCCAGTGCAGCCGCCTCGTCCTTCCTATTCTTTTGAACTGGATATGCCGCTGAATCAGGGTACGCCGGGTATGCAGAACACGGCTTATGTAGCCAATCGCGGACCCGATGTGATGTATGTGTGGCACGATCCGGTCCTGCCGGCCGACAGTGAATCGATTGTGGTAACGGCTCAGGTAACGGACAATGACGGTGTTGCATCCGTCAATCTGTATTACCGATCTGAAGGCGCCGGATCTTTCACAATAACGGCCATGGTCGATGACGGTTCCGGGGACGACCAAATTGCCGGCGACAGCATCTATACCGCCACGATTCCCGGCGCTTCAAGCGGAACAATGCGGGCGTTTTATATTCAGGCCTCCGATGGATCGGCGACAACGCGGTTCCCTGCCGTACTGGACGCCACCGCCGAGGCGCCCAATCGGACCTGTCTGGTACGGGTGGGAGATTCCCAGGTGATCACGCCATTTTCCACCTATCGCATCTGGATGTCCAACGATGTGATTAATGCCTTCACCTCGCGTCCCAATCTGTCCAATGAACTTCTGGACTGCACTTTTGTGTTTAAAGACAAGGATGTCTTTTATAATGCCGGCATCCGTTTCCGCGGCAGCCCCTTTATCCGCAGCGGTTTTGG
>JAFGPC010000067.1 GCA_016926155.1 Sedimentisphaerales bacterium | reverse complement strand
CACGCCCTTGAAGAACGTATAGCAGAACACGCCGTCGGCCTCGGTCGCCCGGTACAGGTCCCGGATGCCCTTGTCCCAGGTCGCCTCATCGATCAGCCCCATCTCGAGGGCTTGCTGCCGGACACCTTCCACCATCGCATTGAACGTCTTTTTCGAGAATCCCTCCACAAGCGCCGGCCGGGACGAATCCACATACACCATCCGCGGCGAGACCCGCACCCGGGCAAACTCGGCCTGCGTCAGCAGCGGATACAACTGCCGCCCGATCAGGCTGTCGCCCCCCAGCCGAGCCTGGACCTGCACCAGGCAATCCACCGCCCTGCCGGCATACTCGCTCGGCGGATAGCAATACCACGACCCGTGATCGCCCTCAATGCACATAATCGTCCCGCCCGGCTTGATCAATCGCTTGAGGCATTTCAAGGCCTTGGCCGGCTCGCTCAGATGCTCCAGAACGAAACACACAAACACATGGTCAAAGCTGCCCTCGGCAAACGGCAGAGCAAAGATATCGGCCTGCTGAAACGTCACATTTCCGATGCCTTTCTGTAGGGCTGCCGCCCGGGCCTGGGCCAGCGATTCGGCCGACAGGTCCACCGATACAAACGAACAGTCCGGATTTTTTGGCGCCACGATCAACGTCTGGGCCCCGACGCCGCACCCGGCTTCCAGGACCCGGCTGCCCGGAACAAACACCGTATCATGATGCAGAAGCTCGGCCAGCGTATTGGCCTGATCGCCCAGCCGCTCAGCCTCCCGCTCACTGTATCCATGCACGTACTTATCGTCGCTCATTGAAATACCCGGTCCTTTGCTGTATATTTCCAATGCGGACAAATTATACGGATTTACCCCTCCGGAACAACCCAAGAAGTGAATATCGTTTCTCTTGTAAATCGGGCAAACCTCTGGTATACTGTCTCCCCGAAGAGGCGGGTCCCGCCTGGGAAAAAATGAAGTATTTTTATGGAGAAGAGCTATGAAACGCCTGGATCGTCGTGATTTCATGAAGGCCTCGGCCGGTGTCTCGGTCGCCGCAGTGGCCTCACAATTCAACAAAGCATATGCTGCCGGTTCGGATAAGATTCGCATCGGCACTATCGGGTGCGGAGGACGCGGCAACTACGACACCAGCAAGTGTCTTGAAGCCGACGACAATATCGAACTGGTCGCCATGGGGGATTTATTCGGTGATCGTGTCGGAGGTCTCTATAACAGCCTCAAGGGCCGCTTCGCTGACAAGGTTAATGTCCCCACCGAACGTCGTTTTACCGGTTGGGACGCCTATAAAAAAGTCCTGGCCTGTGATATTGACCTGGTTATCAATACGCAAGCCCCGCATTTCCGCCCGATGCATGTACGAGCCGCGATCGAGGCCGGCAAACACGTCTTCATGGAAAAACCCGTCGCCGTCGATCCGGTCGGGGTACGTTCTATCATCGAATCCTCAGAGATGGCCGATCAGAAAGGTCTGACCATCGTCGCGGGTACACAGATGCGACGTATTCCCCATTTGGTCGCCGGGATTGAAAAATTGCACCAAGGAGCTATCGGCGACCTTGTTTCCGGCCAGTGCGTCCGCCTGGGAGACGGTATGATGGGCTGGGGTGTCCAGCAGCGCGATCCTAACTGGTCCGACATGGAATGGCAGATTCGCCGCTGGCTGTTCTACACCTGGCTGTCCGGCGATTTCATTACCGAGATGCACGTTCACAACCTAGACATCGTCAACTGGGCCATGGGTTCGCATCCGGTCAGTTGCATGGGCCTGGGCGGTAGACAGGTCCGCACGGATCCCAGGTATGCCGATTCATACGATCATTTTGCCGTTGAATACGAATATCCCAATGGCGTCCGCATCGAATACATGGGCTGCCAGATCGACAAGGTGAACACCCGCAACGACCAGCGCTTCGTCGGAACCAAAGGCTCGGCCTACATGGACTTCGCCAACTCGATCTTCACCACAGCCCAGGGCGAGTGGCGCTATGACGGGGAACGTTATGATCCGTGTGTTCGTCAGCATGCCGATCAACTCGACGCGATCCGCACCGGCAAGAAGCTCAACGAAGGCCGACGCATCGCCGAAAGCACCCTGACCGCGATCATGGGCCGCATGAGCGCCTATACGGGACGGGCCCTGAAATGGGATTGGGCCCTCAAGGCCTCTAAGCTCGACCTGAGCCCGGAAAAGTACGAGTTCGGCCCATTGCCCGATCCCGTCGTAGCGATGCCGGGAAAAACGCAGATTATATAAGCCGGAAAGGAACACCTATGAATCCATCGATGCAACGATGTTCCTTTGTAACAGCATTGTTCGCGGGAGGCGATCAATAGTGCTAGTGCCGCATTCAGTGCTCGCTGCGGTTTTCATCGGATTGCCGGAAGTGGCTCTGATTATTGTTGTCACGGCCATTATTGTTCTCAGTATTGTCCTGCGCACACGCAAAAAGAAGTGAATTCGATAAACAATGAATTGTAATAGGAGCGTCTTACCCGTACTGTGAAAGGTGCATTAACTACGGGTGAGCCTATTCCTCCTGGATGTGGCTCATTTCGACTACGCTTAATAGCAGGCTCAGACCGACCTTATGAATGGCCTGCACAAAATGGATGTTATCCAGCGGTTTGACAACATAGTCGCTGCATCCTAACTGGCGACACTGAGAAATGGCCCGGTCGTCATCCGTCGTGGTTAACATGATCACCGGAATGGATTGTAACTGCGGATCCCCTTTGACCAGGCGCAGCACTTCAATTCCATCGACTTTGGGCATCCGGATATCCAGAAGGAGAAGATAGTTACGATCCTTCTCGCGATGTGGTCCATTCCCCCGACAAAACAAAAAATCCAATGCTTCCTGACCATCGACAAAACGAATGATCTTGCTGCGAAATCCCATTCTGTAAAGATTTTTACGGATCAGAGAATAATGTCCGTCGTCATCCTCCGCCACCAGAATGCTGAACTCTTTACTCATATCTTTTGCACCAAAGTTCAGTATTTCGCCGAACTTACAATTTTACTCTAACGCTCGTAATTCAGCCCCGTCAAGAAAAAAACACCATAAACAGGGAAAATACCTATTTCACTAGCTCATTACATCTCAATTCATAGTTAAAAAATAACTGGAACTTAATAAATGCATAAAAACCCGTTTTGCTGTTTTAGATACGAATCATGAAATAGATCAGATTGTAAGAATTAATACTTTTTCGCAAAAAAAAACGGTTTTTCTCCTTGCATTCTCTTTCTAAAACTGTTAATATACGTACCTCCAACCTCCTTGGAGACCCCAAAGTTATCGCGCGTTGGTGCTTGGTTTTGCCCAAAACCTTGCCGCCACGCGCGGTATTTTTTGCGCCCTATCCGGAATAATACCGAATTCACGATTCCTGTTGCATATTCTCCGGTTCCCGTTATGATTTGAGAAAAGCTTGGAAATTCGCCAAAAGGCCGTTTTTCGCTGAAAGGAAAGGAGATGCCCCACATACCGAGGCGCGATCAGGCATGGGAATTATTGATCCACTATACACAGTCCGACAGCCTTCGCAAGCATGCCCTAGCCGTAGAAGCCGTTATGCGTCACTTTGCCGCTCGGCATAACGAAGATCCTGAAAAATGGGGAATCATCGGCCTGATTCACGACCTGGACTATGATAAGTTTTCACAGCAACACTGTTATAAAACCGCGGAAATTCTTCACGAAAAAGACTGGCCTCAGGAATACATCCGCGCAGTTTTGTCTCACGGATGGGAAATCTGTACGGACGTAGAACCCCAAAGCCCGATGGAGAAGGTTCTGTTTGCCGTCGATGAATTGACCGGACTGGTTGCTACCAGTGCTCTGGTTCGCCCGTCTAAAAGTATCATGGATTTGACCGCAAAAAGCGTTAGAAAAAAATGGAAAGACAAGGCCTTTGCCGCCAAAATTGATAGAACAATTATCCAAAAAGGCGCCGACATGCTTGGTATGGATATCTCTGAATTGATCACTGAGACGATCCTGGGCATGAGGCACGTAGCTGAGGAAATCGGACTGACCGGCAGTATCAAGGAGGATTCCTGCCATGAACAAAAATGTACAAACAATAACACGACCCTCGAATAAAAAACGAAAATGGATGCTTTTTATTCTGGGTACAGGCCTGGTAACGATCACCCTGGTTATCATCGCCACCCGGCAGTCCGGCTGGGATTTTTTAAAGGGCGGGAAAAAACAGCCTGCTGTCGATTCGCTTTCCAGCACACCCCAACAACAGGCTTCTGAGAACACACCTCAACCAGCCGCCCCAGGCGATCCGTCTGAAACGCAAGACAAGCTCATCCCAGCAACTGTTCCGGTGGTTAACTCTATTGAACCGGCAATATCAAACCTCCCTGCTCCTCCCACATCCGGTGATACCCAAATTGCTCTTACCGAACCTTCTCAAGAACCGGTTCCTCCCGCATTCACTGAAATAGAACAACCTGTTGTAGAGGCGCTAATCCAGGATTCAACGCTACCTGTCGCACATGATCGCATGATCCCGGAGACCGCTGCTGCCGAGACGCCCTCACCCGAAAAGCTTCCAACTGACGAACATAAAGCAGAACCATCGAAACAGGACCATCCTGAAAAAACAGGCGAACCGGTCCTTGCCGCTGCCCCGACGAAAAACAGGGATATCTCTAACAAGACTGCCTTCGCGGAGACAGAAACAAGTGTTGATAAAAAAGAAGCATTTGTCAATCCGCCTGCCATCCCAGAAATGCTTTCCGAGCAAAACACCAAATCCTCTTCCGATCCCCTGCTTCAAAAAGAGATTGGACAAATTGCCAGGGAATCATCGAGCTCTGCAATCAACCATTCCGTGCAACTCGATCAGGATTGCTATTGCAGCATGTGTGAGTTAAAGAATCGCTTGCATGAAATCTATCCCTGGCTGGACCTCGGCGCCGATTTTCGATTTCGCCATATCCATGAAGAGACTAATCAACTTGATCGAAAAGCCCAGGGACACGATAAGATCTTCCAGCGGTACCGTCTGCGAACCTGGGCCCGGATCATGCCGGATGACAATACCGAACTTAATTTTCGAATAACCGGCGAGCCTCGTTATTACTTTCGTCCTGATCAAACCGAACAATACACCTATGACGAATTTATTTTCGATCGGATGAACGTCACATGGCGCAATGTCGGCGATCTGCCCCTGACAGCGGTTCTCGGCCGACAGGACATTGTACTGGGCACCGGCTGGCTTCTGCAGAGAGGAACCCCTCTGGACGGCAGCCGAACCTATTTCTTCGATGCGGCACGATTCACATATAAACTGGACGGACAAACCACCGCCGATATGATCTATATAGAAAATCACGCCAACAGTAGCGCCTGGATCCGTCCCTTCAATGATCAGGATATCGATCTGGAAGAGCAGGATGCCCGCGGCGCTATTCTCTATCTGAGCAATGATACGCAAGACCGGCAGCTTGATGGATACCTTGTCTATAAACGGGATCACAACCGGAATCGCCCCAATGGCAGCGAAGGAGAAATTTACACTTTGGGGGCGACGATACGAAAACCGCTTAATCCGGATTGGGATGTGACAGTCGAAATCGCTCCTCAATTTGGACACAAAAACGGAAAAAGCCTGTCTTCTTTCGCCACCAACAGTTACCTTGACCGTCATCTGCATGATGCGATCAACAGTCGGATTCGCTTCGGATATGAATATCTGTCGGGAGATGACGATCCCGACCAATATTTCGACAAACTCTGGGGCCGGGCAAACCAGTTCAGCGTGCTGTACAACGGGCCAATCGACTCAATCGACGGACGTAAAGACGACAGTTCCAATCTGCACCGTTTTAGCCTGGCGTATCTGTGCGAACCGACCGAACAATCCGACTGGCTTGCTGCATGGCACATCCTATTCGCAGACGAGAATACTTATCAGGCCGGTACTAATGGGCTGAGCGAACACGGTACATTCCGCGGTCATTTGCTTACCACACAATATCGCATCAAATCAAATCCCCACCTATGCCATCGTATTAATGCCGAATTGTTTTTCCCCGGCAATTACTACACGGACGACCGTAATGACGTAGCTCTCTATCTGCGCTACGAATTACTGATTACATGGTAATCCAACAACCGGCATGAAACCTGTTGGTAAGGCTATGTTCCGGCTTATTCGTCGGCGCGTATTATATCCCTATACAATAGCCCGTTTGAAACGCCCTTCCTCCTAAGACAAACCGGGCGATGCCGCAAACTTCGCGACATCGCCCGTTCCTTCGGCATTCCTTCAGCCGGACTCCGCCGGCGTCTTGTTGTTTTTAGGGGGGCTTACTTACCCGCGTTCGAGGAGGTCCGCTCGGCCAGTTCCTTGAAGGCCTCGACCTGGATCTCCTTACCGAAGTGGGCATCCTGATCCAGAGCATATGCCTTCAGGGCATTGCTGTCGATTTCATGGACGCGGTTGGTGCGAACCAGCTCGGTAAAGCTGAGTTTACGCATCGTGACATCCTGATCCTCCAGAGCGCTGGTATTTTCCACAACACCCAACAGGAAGTCTAGATCCAGAAGTTCCAGACCGCTCTGCAAATCCCGACCGGCCTTGCGAGCAGCCGAAGAGACCGTACTGACCCCTTCCGAGCGTTCCACGCGGGCCGTATTGACCGCTGCGGTGTTGGAGTAACGTCCTCGACCGGTTGTCTGTGTCTTGGCTACTGTACTTTGTTCCATCGTCATTACCTCATTATCCATAACATTAACCGTCCTGTTCTCCGTATTTAGTGCTCGTGCCGTCGCAGGCACTGCCTGTTTTTTTTTGTCCTTTTGCACCATTCGGACCGATCGAATCGGGCGAAAACCTACTTTTTTCCACTGGCGATCCCCCCTCGCACCTTTGCCCATTCCGAACTTCCGCAAGACGCTTATCTGGCGTCCGATTTTTTTCATACCATGCCCTGAAAAGCATACGCCTTGGCGGAATGTTTCCGGGTCACAGCCGCAGGTTTCCCCTCCCGCCGCCGTTTCTATCGGCACACTTCTTCCGCCGTCTTGAAACATAATAATCGCTTCAGACTGCGCTGCAAGCACATTTTAACACAATTCGTCCGATAAAAGGAAATAGCAAATCCCCCCTCTTGACTACCTTGCCCAAATGCCACATTGTTCCGATCCACCTTCTGCACATAACTCCTTGTCCTAACAAGAGAAACAAAAATCAGAAAAAAAAGCCGTCAACGATTTCCGTAACGGCTTTGTATGTCACTTTCAAACCAAATGTTCATTTGCGACACGGGTAATTTCGGCTCATCATTTCCTGATCAGGGTTGTCCGGCTGATTGTAATCAACAGCGGCGCGGTTTTTGGAAAAGATGATGGTCCTTTCATCATACCATTTCCACTTTTCTGCATGCCCATCCATATATCCCAGCGTGCTTCGGTCATTATGGTAATAGGCCAGCGGATCCCACCATGACGTATAAAAATTCCCACTCCAAAAACTCCACAAATCGGCATTATATCCTCGATTCGGAGGGGTTGCCTGTGTATCAGCACCGATATGTGTGTATGCCTCTTCCACATACATATATTTGGATCCTGGCGTGGGGCAGTCGGTATATTTGTACAACATTCTTACGGTTTTATCGCCGGAAGGGGAACCCGTCAAAGTCCTGGTTCCGCTGTCGCCCCAGTTTTCCCCACGTGCTCCATCAGGCATCGAATAGCTTCGATAACCACATTTACCAACAATTGTGCCTCCATCGTATACATCCTTTAAGTACCGTTTATCACCAGGGCAATGATAGACCTTTTCATTTTCCGTATAGGGGAATAATGCTCCCATCCTGATTCCATTGAGTTCTTGCTCGACCGTACTATGATGGGGATTGGATAGAATATTTCCATTTTCATCCTGGGGCGCCTTCACCCATCGATCATAATTCGAAGGATCGTTATTCTCTGCGGGAAAACAACCCGCTTTCACCAGCCAGGAGTCATTTTGCTCCTGATAGACAAAATATGCTTTGGTTAGTCCTCCGAGATTGTTCAAACATACGGCCCCTGTGGCCTGTTCTTTGGCAATATTCAAAGCGGGTATTAATATTGCCAGCAGAATGCCAATGATCGCGATCACGACCAGCAGTTCAATCAGCGTAAAACCTCACCGGATCCTCATAGTCAAACACTCCTTCGAATCTGTACGATCTCACTTATAGGCCATTATAAATGTGGTTTATCGGGGCCTTCGCACTGGTATGCGATCCGGATCTAGAGATGCTTCCGTGATGCTTACTCTGCTGTTCCCACCCATAGCCGCTACACGTTTCCGCATTTCGACCATATCACCCAATAGAAACCACACTCTTAGACAAATTATAGCTCTTCGGCTTGTTATTGGCAAGAAAAATGGAAGATGGAATAAATTTTTTCTCGCATATAAGTCTTCTTTTCTTTCAATTGCGACACAGAAACCTTGTTACTCCGAATGATCTTTCTTTCTTCACATACCTACTTTTTAACGCTTTTTCCTTTTGCTTTCACGGTGGAAAGATGCTAGAATTATAAGCTTACGGAATTATGGTGGAGGGTAAATCAAGATGCAATCGGCACAAAAAATGCGTTTGGTCGCGTGCCTGGTTGTGGTTTTTTTGTCGGCTTTATGTGGACTTACCGGAGGGGGGGTTCTGAATCTAGGGCCGGAACAGATCCTTTGGGCCGGACAGCCTGCATTGGAGATCGATACCGGGGATTATTCGGTTCCCAGTTTCTCGGATTTCAATAATGACGGGCTTTCCGACCTGATCAGCAGCTCCGGCCCCGACGAGTTCAATATGGGTCGAGTGCGGATTTATCTCAATCAAGGATCTGTTCGTCGACCCTGTTTCGATTCTTTTTTCCATGCACAATCACAGACAGGTGATCTGACCTGCGTCCGCTCCGGATGTATGGTCTGCTTTCCCCGAATCGTGGACTGGGATGGCGATGAGAAGAATGATATTCTCCTGGGCCATGGGGACGGCTCCGTGAAAATCTTTCGAAACATCGGAACTCATTTTCAGCCCGTTTTCGATGATGGAACCACTCTTACCGTCGGTCAACCAGAACAGAAACTCCCTATCAATGTCATGGGACGGGCTACTCCTGTATTAGCGGATTGGAACAGTGACGGAAAAAGGGATCTGATTGTCGGTAGTGTGATAGGTTGGATCTATATCTACATCAATGAAGGAACCGACAACGCCCCGGACTTTCGGATAACCACGTTTGCACAAACTCCCGGCGGAAATCTCACCGTTCCCAGCCGCAGGTCCAGTCCGGAATTCGTAGATCTGGACGGGGACGGGAAAAAAGACCTGCTTACCGGCAATACGGACGGGCAAATCCTGTCCTATCGAAATATCGGTACCCGTGAATCGCCGTTGTTCGACTCATACGAACTTGTGGAGGCCGCCAGCAATCCCATCGATCTGGAAGGTTCACCTCGTTCGCGTCCGTTTATCTGCGACTGGACGGGAAACGGCCAGTCGGATCTTCTGGTCGGATCTTCCGACGGCAAGGTGCGACTGTACGAGGGACAGGCGGTCGGCACTGACAGTCTGACCGTAACTATTGCCAAGGCGGGTAGAAGGCTGGCCTCATTACAGAATAACGATGGGGGCTGGGACGATCCTCTGGACGACGGCGATCCCGCTTCCGGATCGGTTATCACAGAGATTGGGACAATCGGTCTGGGCCTGGCTGTGGCCTATCAACAAAGCGAAGATCCGAATCTTCTGGATGCGTTGGAACGATCGGGACAATTATTGCTTACGCGCACCGATGACTTCCTGGCCAACGAAGGCCTTTTAGCGGTGGAACTAGATGGGATTTTCGGCACAGATGTTTATACGAATCATATTCGATCTGCTTTTTATGATCGATTGGCAAACGGAACTTACTATGATGCCCTTTCAGGCACTCCTAACATGGATACAGCGGAATATATCCAATCCATTGTGGAGTTCTATGGAAGCGACCTGGTAAACACGACCGCATGGGATCTTGGTATGTCGCTCTATGATGCCTATGTCATCGGGGCCGACACGACCGAATGGATCGCCGCTGTTAAAACACAAATCGACCGGCTCGACAGCGATAAGCCCGACGATGTAATCGGTCTGGCCGGAGCGATTTTCGGCTTGGCCTCGATCTACGAAGACTATGATCCACAAAACGGATCCCATGCCGACGCCAACAGTCTGATGGACCTGGCGGATATTCTTGCAGGGTATCAATTGGCCAGTGGAGGATTTACGTACAATTCGCATTTTATGACGGCGGGTGAAGACGAGACAGTGACGGTGACAGCAGCCGGAATTTTAGCCCTAGAAGCTGCTGATCGGTATTTGTATTGGGACAACATCGCACCCGCCCGCACGTTTCTCCGAACGGACCAGCTTCTAAGCAGCGGTTGGGAGAATTACACCGGCGCCGGGGAAGATAACCTCGTTACAGCCGAGACGATTCGTGGCCTGAAAGCTTCCAGACCCACACCCGGTGATATCCAGGATGACGGTCGTGTGGATCTGCAGGATCTGGCGGCACAATCGCGTTATTGGCAACGAACGGATTGCGGCAACTGCGCCGGGGCTGATCTGAATCGGGATGGGCAGGTCAATCTGTTCGATCTTATGATCCTGGTCGAACACTGGACGGATGGCCTATAATCCTCAGAAATCGTCTTTCTGATGAAAGGTTTCTTTTTAACTTCCGGTAATCTGCGCATATCGTATTTTCAATATTTTTTTTAAAAAAATCTACCGGAATACTACGCTGTTCTCGGGGGTATTTCCAAAGAAAGATCCAAAAGCGCCCGAATTGGCATCGAATCTACTGTTGGCAAAGACCATATTATCGGCAGTTCTGTCTTGCCCCCCAAAATTCCCTCTCTATACGCTCTTTGAAGGACGATTTTAATGTACCAAACGATCCTATCGATCTTGCCGATATTTTGACATGGTTCTTTTGTATTTTAGGGTTTGAATATAAGGCCTTGAACACGAGTTATCGTTCGCAAAGGGAAAGGGAAACCAATGAAGTTGAGAGTGATTGTTACACTAGTATTGGGTGTCTGTGTCATGCTGACCGGTTGTCAGCAGGTCAGTCAGACCCCTTCCACGGATGAATGGGCTAATAGCTGGGAAGAAGATTACTACTTCGACGAAGACCTCTACGACAGCTATGCCGTCACAAACGACGAAAACGCCGATTACGGATGGAACGAGTGGGAACAGGATTGGAATCAGAGCTGGGATGAGGGCTGGGAGTACAGCTGGTACGAAGAGCCTGATACCTATTGGGGCGAAGGCGAAGACTATTCCTATTATGAGGAATACGCCTATTATGAAGACCTGGGTTCGTACTATGGCGAAAACCAGGACTATGCCTATCAGGGTCAGCCCGAATGCTATTTCCGCGAGGATGAGTTCTCCTACTATACCGACGATGAATATTCGTGGTATGACGAAGGAGAATTCTACAGCGAGGATGAGTACTCCTGGTACGATGATTCTTCCTGGGATTGGGAAGAAGACTCGGATTGGCAAAGTGAGGAGCAGTGGAACCAGAACAATGACTGGTCCAACGACGAGTTCCAAGGCTACGATGACTGGAGCTACTACTACAACGGCGAGTATAACTACACCGGCCAGGATGAGTTCCTGGAGAGTGGTTACTGGGCGTCAGGCTGGGACGACTAATTACCCTTCGACTTTGCAATCAAACGAGAAAAGCCGGGTACAAATGTACTCGGCTTTTTTTGCATGTCCAGGATATCTGAACACCGTTTATAAAGATATTTTTTCTGTTGGCCTGAAACGTTTCCATGTGGTATTCTCGCCGCGTGCAGAACAGTAACGTTTTGGGAGGGACTGAATACTATGAGCATGACAACAACACATACGAAATCGAAAAAGACCGGATCGGCTGTCCTGACGGTTTTGATGCACGGGCTTCTCCCGGCATCGTGGTTTGTGTTTCTTGTGCTGATCTGGCCCTTGTTTTTCGATGTGCTTAAAACTATGAACACCGAACTTCCCACAATCACTCGCGCTTTGGTGCTTCTGGCTCAGGTAATGGAGCGGTATTATCCAGTGGCATTGCTTGTGTTGGGATTGGCATTGTTGGCCGATATTCTTATTTATCTTTCACTGATTCATTCAGCCCGGCCTTATCTGGGCGTGGCTTGGTCGGTTCTGATCGTACTGACGGAAATCGGTATTACGGTGTTTTTATTTGCAGCGGTCTACATCGCGATGTTATCCCTGGCGATGGAGGGGATGTAACCGCCCTTCTCTATGGTATTTCCTCTAATCCACCCTTTGCCCTTCTTATAGATATTCACTTCTGTGATTAAGAAAGTTCCTGTACGTTTGAAAATGATCGGTCTGTTCATATTCGATAGGGTGAATCACTTCGTCGTCAAAGGTGAAAATCTGCGCATCCGGGCAGGCTAGGAGGATGGGCGAGTGGGTGGCAATGATGAATTGAGCGTGTCCTGCGGCGGCCATATCACGGAGCAGCCGTACCAGTTCGATCTGACGCCTGGCCGAGAGGGCGGTTTCCGGCTCATCAACCAGGTACAGCCCTTCGCGCGAGAAGCGACAATGAAAGAAGGACATCAGGGACTGTCCATGCGACTGGGTTAACAGGCTCTGACCACCAAAATAGTCTACAAGACCAGGATCGGCAGCAATCCACTCATCGAGAACCTGTGTGAAATGGTGGAATATCTGGGAGGCAAAGAATGAACCGGTCACCGGACCGTCATGGCCATCTGCCCAGAGCAGATGGATACAGCGATACAATTCAGTCTCGTAGAGATTGGTTTTCGCCCGACGGCGGGTTGTATCTTCCCAGATATGGATGCGGCATCGGTGCGCAATCGCTTCCAGCAGGGTGCTTTTGCCGGTCCCGTTTTCTCCTACGAAAAAGCTCACCGGTTTTTCAAACACAACCGTGTCGGTTTTTTGAAATAGAGACAAGTGAAATGGATAACAATCGTCTGTCGGATAGGTCTCCGGATGAAATCGAATTTCTCGAAGCTGCAACACTTTTCCTTCCAATTCAGAGGAGTATTTTTCTGTTTTTTCCGGTAACATGATATACGATAGAACCGTCCAATAACAAGGATCATCATCTGGAGATATCTATCCTGTTTGAGGCCGGCATAGAGGATATTGATGTGAAAACCGGGTACAAAAGGATTCTTATAGGTTTTCTTGTGCTTGCCGGGATCGTCGTTGGATGGCTTCTAAGCCGACCGGCAATGGAATTTGAGATAATCGACCTGCCTCCCGTAATGAAGCATCCCAGGGCCATCAATGACCATGGCCAGGTCGTGGGAGCCGGATACGTTGTTGGAGCTTTGCATGCATTATTGTGGGATCCCAAGGAGGGATTGCGTGATCTGGGAGGATTTAATGCCTTTGAAGCCTGGGCTGTGGATATCAACAATAACGGTCAGATCCTGATTCGGGCTCGTCATACAGACAAAAGGAACTTTGCCTATTTCTGGGATAATGGGCAGATTGTTAATCTCAATGAACAAGTCCGTCTTACAGGTGATCAGACCGAGGAGTTGATAACTTCCCTGCAACCGGGAGTATACCCTTTGGCCATGAATGATCTCGGTCAGGTTACAGGTCGCCTTGAAATCACCCGTGGCCTAGACCAAGCCTTTCTATGGGATACTAGGAATGGAATACAACGCCTGGGAACGCTAGGGGGTAATAATAGCCACTCTTATGATATCAATAACAAAGGTCAGATTGTCGGCTTTTCCAACACAAACGGAGGGGCTAATCACGCCTTTCTCTGGCAATCAGGACAGGGAATGGTGGACTTGGGTTCCATGACAAAATCAGTGACCATAGATCGCGGTGTCCAGTCCATCAATAATCATGGCCTGATCCTTTTCTGCGAAAGTGACTTGCAGGGTAATGAGTTTAGTGGAATCCTGAATTCGACTAAACAACCTCCTGTCCTAATGAAATGTGCCGGACATCCGCTTCAAATCAATGATAAAGGCCAGATCCTCGGCTATCGAGTTCGAGAAAGGGCCTTTGATGATCCATGGTTCGATTATTTCATGGAAGATCCGGAAAAAGGAAGAGTCTACTTGAACCGATTCGCACCTCATGGCTGGAGGTTTATCCGGCCAAGCATGAATAATCGTGGATGGGTAGTCGGCATTTTTGTAAATGAGGATAAATACCAACAAAGGCCCGTGATTTTGATTCCCAATGGGGAAAAAGTGGATTTTTAACATCTTTAAATCATTTCATAAATTACACTTATGAACTTAATCCACGTTTTTTTTAAGATTTTTACTTGACTAAACATATTATGTGTTACATACTATACATAACAAAATAAATGGTAATCCATTTTGGGAGACACAGACCATGAAGTTTGAACGTGAATTACTGAAGGGAGTGGCGCCAGTGGTAGTCCTCGAAGTCCTGTCACGGGGCCGGATGTATGGATACGAACTCAGCGAAGCAATCCGGCAGCGCAGCGGAAACCTCCTGAACCTGGGCCGCGGCACGTTGTATCCACTGCTGTACAACCTGGAAGCCAAGGGGCTGGTTGTCGCCGAATGGGAGGAGAATGAGAGCAAACGCAAGCGACGATATTATTCCATCACAAGCAAGGGCATGGACCAACTGGAACGCCAGAAACATCAGTGGGTCCACCTACAGCAAGCCGTTTCCATGATCTTTGAATTGACTCCAGGTATCCGGCCAGCCTAGCACAAATAATGAAGTGTTCGGATGGATATTAAATAAACGATTCCGCTTTGCATCCGGGAGGAAGTCTTATGGAACGTAAAGGAAAACCTGATCTGCCGGGCAATGTCACAACATACATTGAAAGCATTCTCCGCAAGATGCGATATCGTCGAAGCGTCCGTCAGGAGGTGGAAGCAGAGTTATTGGATCATTTCGAAGATGCCCTGCATGACTGTACGGATCGTGACCAGAGAAAGAAACTGGCTGAGGAGATGATCCATGAATTCGGTGATGTAACAATTCTGGCCAAATTAATCCGTCGAGGAAAAATCCGATGTCGTCCCTGGTGGCGCACTGCGTGTGTTCGGCTGTTTCAAGGAACCTGCATCAGTATAATCGCCATGATCGTATACATCGGATGGTTTATGATCGGTCGCCCTGCTCCGGCTACCGATTATCTGGCCAGAATGAACCAGGTCAGTCGTCCCGGGATCCCCGATCAGGACAATGCATGGCCACTTTATAAAAAAGCCATCGAGTGTATTGCCCAACCCGATCCGGAACACCCAGGTTTGTATAAATATGAGCCGGATAAAGAAATGATCACCATCGCAAAGCTGGCAAAGCATGATATAACTTTTAAACAGCTTGACAACAAGGAACGACAACAAATTCTGCAATATATGGAGAAAAATGCCCCTGCCTGGGACTACTTCCGGCAGGGATCGGAAAAGAGCTATTATTATCATGAATATAAATCCGAATCGGATAGCAGCAAACCCATACCGATGTTAATGTCTGTCTGGCTCTCAGATATTGAACCTTTACGCGACATAGCCCGACTCGGGATTCTCCATGCACAAATGGAAGCACCAGATTCTCCTCGCAAGGCCCTGGAAACCTGTTTATCGATAGCCCGGGCAGGAAGGCACTTGCAGACGCGTCCGGTTCTTATTGAGTATCTTGTGGGTATCGCAATGCATCGCCTTGCCATGAACGAATGTATCCGGATCATAGCAGGGTATCCACTTTCTGAAAAAGATTTAGCAACTATGCAGGATGAACTAACAAGCATGCAAGCACAGGGATATCCGCCCATTCCTATTGAATATGAACGCATAGCCTTTTATGACACGATCCAACACATTTTCACCCAGGGAGGTCCCGGGGGTGGACATCTTGTTCCTAAGCCATTCTCCGAAGTAGCGGAGATATCGGAACCAAGTGTTAGTGCATTGGCCAGCCTGGCTCATGCAGGACGTGAGAAAACATTGGAAAAAGCCTCCGAGATCTTCGACCATTATGAACAAGTCTCTAAAATGACTCCATGGCAGAGGCATACAACTCCAATCAGAACCGCAGATGAGATTTTACGATCTCTGCCCCGTTACCGCTATTCCCTTCTGGACATCATGATTCCGGCCCTGGGTCGTGTAGGGGAACATCGCTTTCGAATGATAGCCCTGGACCAGGCAACGGAAACGATTCTGGCCTTAAAACGATACTTCCTGCAACAGGGTGAATATCCTGAATCACTACATATCCTGATGCAAGCCGGATTGATTAAGTCGATACCTATGGATCCATACAGCGATCAGGCCTTGAAGTATCGGAAAACCGAAAACGATTTTGTCCTGTACAGCATTGCCGGCAATTTCCAGGATGACGGCGGAACCATAAATCCGGAGGATGAATGGGCACAGAAGGAGAATGGGAAGGATTATGTCTTCTGGCCGGTTCAAGAAGTCACCCAGTCACAGTCTGATAATAGCAATAGACCTCCGGCTGTTCCCGGTTAACGATCCTGACTGGCAATTGTATCCAGGACGGATTTCAGTTGGGCGGTGGTATCCGCATGAACGTCAGCCAGATTGGTTTTCTCATAGGGATCATTGGCAAGATTATACAGTTCGACCTTGCCTGTCTTATAGAATACGACAAGTTTCCAGTCTCCCCGGCGCAAGGCCTGGGCGTTGGGAGTTTTCCAGTAGAGTGTCCGTGGACCAACGGAATCCTTATCACTACAGATCACGGACCACACACTAGTTCCATCCCAGTTTGGATTTTTTTCAGGATCGTACCCTGTCAACTCCGCCAGTGTAGGTAGCCAATCGACTATATGAACGGGTGAGACAATTTTTCCCGGAACAAGTCTTCCCAGCCAGTTAACCAGAGCAGGAACACGAATACCGCCCTCATACACATCCCCTTTCCACCCGCGTAGAGGCCGATTGTCTCCCAGAACTGAGTGAGGTTTGTCGGCATATCGTCCCTGGTACTCGGTGTCGCTGTGCCAGCTTTTCTGGCCGCCGTTATCACTAACAAAGACGATCAGAGTATCTTTTCGTTTTCCTGACCGATCCAGTACTTCAATGATTTTTCCGATCCCATCATCCATGTGACTTACACTGGCAGCGTACCATTTACGTGAAGGCTCCCGGATCTCGGGATACAGATCGAGCCACGGCTCCGGTTCGTTAAGCGGGTAATGCGGCACACTATACGCTATATACAGGAAGAATGGCTTATCCGATTCCGACTCAATCACATTAATCGCCTCTCGGGTGATCAGATCCGTGGCATGACCGGTTTCCTCCAGATATTGGTCATTACGATGCCAGGACTTTACGCCGGTTTTATAATGATGGGTATAGGGATCGATTTGACCATGGAAGTAGCCATAGGAACGTTCAAAACCATAACGAGTGGGGGTGTATTCAGGAGGAGAGCCCATGTGCCATTTCCCGCAAAGGGCTGTGTGATAGCCGACATCCCGTAAAGCACCGGGCAGTGTGATCGTATCATCTTCGAAAATTTTACCATAGGCGGGGGATAACACACCGAACCGGCTGGGATATTTCCCGCTCATCAAACCGACGCGCGTGGGAGTGCAGGTAGGCATGACATAATGTTGTTCGAAACGGATTCCGGAAGCGGCCAACCTGTCGATATTTGGAGTTTTAATGGATGAGCCATGATACCCCGTATCCGCCCAGCCCAGATCGTCGGCAATGATAAACAGGATATTGGGCTTGGTAATCCCTTTTTTTCCATGGGCAATGGTCATACACCCATTTATCGGCACAAAGCCTGCGACAGCAGTGGCGGTGCACATTTTGAGGAACGTTCTTCGCTGGATTGTTTTATTCATATTCAATGCCAGATAAAGTGTTGATGCATATAGATTCCCGAACGATTTGTATTGGTATCGATTTCCTGACGTGTCTTTTCATCCTGATCGATTTCAATGCGGACCAGGCAATCGTCAATAAACGTAAGTTTGTAAGGTTCAGCATAGGGAAACCAGTCTCCGCTGCCGCAGTTCAGAACCAGGTAACAGCCGAATTCATACCGGTCTCTCTCCTCGGCCAAAAGATGCAGCCCAACAATCCTGCGCCTGGCCTGATCCAGAGGCATATCCAGTTGTACCTCCTCCTTGCAGGTATATTTTGTGCACCCTCCGATCTCAATCAGGAAAAGTCCGGCAAGTAAAATGAATAAAATTCTCATTGGTTTTCCTTCCATTACACTGCCTCTGACAAGGAGAATATGATACGCCGAAGCCACCTGGAATTCAACCATAGGATACAGAAAGGCAAGGATCCGGCATTTATCATTGCGTTCATCCTCCATCCCTGAGACAATACCTCACAATTGAACCTTAAAACAGAAGGATTACACAATGGGCGTTGAGATTGAAGCCAAAGTCAAGGTTACAGAACTGAAATCCGTCGCAGAAAAGTTGAAAAACCTCAAAGCGGAATATGCGGATACGGTTCACCAGCAGGATACTTTTTTTTCGGACGTTGATCGAAAACTGATCGAATCAGGCTGTGGATTACGAATTCGACGACAAAGCGGAATAAAGGAAGAAAGAGCGTTTGTTACATTCAAAGGGCCCAAGGAGGCTGGGCCGTATAAAATCCGTTCTGAACTGGAAGTCGAAATCACCGAGGCCGAAACCATGGAAGCGATTTTCCATGGATTGGGCTACGAGCGACTTCTGGCAGTCGAAAAAACAAGGCAAATTTGGCACTATGACGGTTGTGAGGTGGGTCTGGACGATGTCGTATTTCTGGGAACTTTCGTGGAAGTGGAAGGCCCCGATGTCGAGACCGTTCGCCACGTTATGGAACAGATCGGATTGGGCGGCTATGAATCCATCCGGGAAGGATATGCCGGAATGGTCCGAAAACAACTTGAGAAGACAGATTCCGGAAAGACAGAGGCTGTTTTTGACGATGAGTAGGAAAACGGACTCTTTTATCTTCGGGAGTTTGGTGTGAAACCGAACGGCGGATATATCCAGTATATTATCAATCCCAAGAGCGGCTCAAGCAGCAATAAACAGCTCGTCAGCCAGTTCCGTGATTACCTCAAGGAGCGGAGTTTTCGAGTCCGGATTGACCTGACACAGTCACTCGAACATGCCCGTGAATTGGCAACCAGGGCGGCCGAAGATCCGGAGTGCATGCTGGTACTGGGTGCCGGGGGTGACGGGACCATTCGCGAGGTGGTTCAGGGTATGGAAGGCAGAAAAACTCCCCTGCTGGTAGTACCGTCCGGTACGGAAAACCTGCTGGGTAATGAATTGGGATTCGATGTGAATGTCAAGACCATTATTCGAGCTTTTGAAGGAGATTGTGTGCGGGCTTTGGATCTTGGCCGGGCCAACGGACGATGTTTTACCAGCATTTGCGGATTCGGATTTGACGGTACCGTCGTCAAGATCGTTAATGAAAAACGCAAGGGACATATTAATCACATGGATTATTTCTGGCCGCTCTGGCAGACCTTCTGGGGGCACCGATTCCCACGGTTTGAGGTGCAGGCCGACGGCGAGGAGATCTTCAGCGGACACGGAATGGTGTTCGTGGGAAATATATCACGTTATGCCATTGGTCTGCAGCTTCTGCATTATGCCGACTTCGGGGATGGATTGCTGGATTTGTGTATTTACCGATGCCGGGGGCGGATTCATCTTCTTAAACATTCGGCGATGACCATGCTTAAGCATCACGCCAACCGAAACGATGTGATTTATCGAAAATGCAAGAGTATCCGCGTCAGCTCACCATCCCGATGGGTCAATACCGAGATCGATGGTGATCCCGGACCAACTCTGCCGATCGAGATTGAAGTAGTGCCCCAGGCAGTGCAGGTGCTGGTGCCGCCCAACGCCAAACCCGCGGGAATCCGGACACGGTTCCTTCGGATGTTGAGCTGATTTAGGTTGACGCAGGGGTCATTTAAATAGACAATCCCTCACATAGACAGGTAAGTTTAAATACCGTTCCTGTCATTTCTGAGACCGAATCCGATCTATCACTCGATACAATGCAAAATGAAGTTTGAGGGAATATGGAAAAAAATATCCAGATAGGACAGGTCCAGGCAAGCTTGGATGGACCATTGTTCGTTTTTGCCGGTCCATGTGTCATTGAGAGCCCGCAGTTGTGCTTCGAGATCGCCGATCTGCTCCTGTCTATCCAGAAGACAACCGGAATCGGAATCGTATTTAAGGCCAGCTTTGACAAGGCCAATCGCTCCAGCATCACCAGTTTCCGCGGGCCGGGGCTGAGTGAAGGCCTGAAGGTGCTGGCCGAAGTCAGGCAGCGGACGGGACTGCCTGTAATGACGGATGTCCATGAGCCGGATCAGGCGGCCGAGGCAGGCAAGGTGGTAGACTGCCTTCAGGTACCCGCGTTTCTGTGTCGCCAGACTGATTTGCTGGTAGCCTGTGCCCAAACCGGTAAGGTGGTCAACGTTAAAAAAGGCCAGTTTGTCTCGCCGGAGGAGATGACCAATGTCGTGGAAAAGGTCCGGGCTGCCGGCAACGAGCAGATTCTGCTGACCGAAAGGGGAACCTTCTTCGGATACAACCGCCTGGTTAACGACATGACGGCCATCCCGGCGATGCAATCACTGGGCTGTCCGGTAGTGTTCGATGCCACCCACAGCACACAAAGGCCCGGCGGATTGGGCAACGCCAGTGCCGGACAGCGGAATATGGCCCCGGTGCTGGCACGGGCGGCGGTCGCAGCAGGCGCCAATGGATTGTTCATGGAAGTGCATCCGGATCCGGACAAGGCCCAGTGCGATGCGGCCTGTATGATGCCGCTGGACTGGGTGAAAGACCTGCTGGAAGAATGCCAAGGTATTCATAAGCTGGTTCACAGGAGGCAGACAACGTGAAATCAAGCAAGCATCTCTTCGGGCCGGTACCGTCCCGTCGGCTGGGATTGAGCCTGGGCGTGGATATCGTGCCGCTCAAGACATGTACCCAAAACTGCATCTATTGCCAATTGGGCATGCATGGAGTCCAGCGGCTGGAACGTGGAGTTTTCGTACCAATCGAGAAAGTTCTGGACGAGTTGCGAGATCGGATCGAGGCTGGATTGAATGCCGATTATATCACCCTCAGTGGCTCGGGTGAGCCGACACTGCACAGCGAACTGGGCCGGCTCATTGACGGCATCCACGAACTGACACAGATTCCCGTGGCTGTTCTTACTAACGGAACCCTGCTATTCGATCCTGCCGTACGGGCCGATTGTGGGCGGGCGGATGTGGTCCTGCCCTCGCTGGATGCAGGCGACCGGGAAACATTCCAAACGATCAACCGGCCGCATCCCGACCTTGATTTCGACCGATTCGTCGAGGGATTATGCCTGTTTCGCCGGGAATACGCCGGACCGATCTGGCTGGAGGTGTTTCTGGTTGAAGGAATCAACACCTCATCCGAGCAGATCGCTAAAATGAAAGGATTGATTGAAAAAATAAGCCCCGACAAGGTCCACCTGAATACGGCGGTCCGGCCGACGGTGGAGCGGGATGTCACCCAGATCAGCCCGGAACATATGGCCCGGCTTGCCGAGCAATTCGGCCCGAATGCCGAAGTCATCGCCGATTTTTCCAAGCATGCCGTCGGTATCGAAAACACGGTTGCCATGGACACCATTTTCGAAATGCTGCAGCGCCGCCCCTGTACGATGCTGCAGATCGCCTCCTCCTTGGGACTGGAAGTACAGGAAACGCTCGCTTCACTGAAAACACTCCAGGCACAGAAACGAATCGAAGCCGAACATCGCCAGGGCCAAGTCTACTTCAAAGCCATCTGATCCCGACGACACGAAAAGAACTTAGCATGCCAAAACAGCATCTACCGTCATAAAAAATCCGCTCGTTTTATGGAAAGAAAGCCCCTCCTACCTTGTTTTCAATACTGTTGGAACAAGTTTGGTAAGGTTTTAAGGATTAGAACGATGGATATCAAGGCAATGAGAGCGGAAAAATTCGCCGAGGAACTATATTTCCTGCTGATGTCTTCCCCGGTTCAGGATCGGGTCAGGACTCTGGGGGCTAAACACGGCCTGTCCGGCCGGACCTTGAAGGATCAGATCATGATCATCGGAAATCGGATGATGGGATTTACGGATCCACCCGAATCGGAGAATCCCTATGGTTCGATCAAACAGGCGGGTTGAAATTCCCCGTAATGGGCTGGCAACTGGTTATCGTGTAAAGCCAACCTCCTCACTCCGATGATAGAATCGTCTGGAATCCGTACTTCATTCGACCTGGGAATCTACCGGTGATGTGCAATCAATCCATGAATGGCGGCTCCCAATAAGGATCCGATATGGATACGATAATGTCATCCTCAGAAAATATGTCCGCTTTTCGTTTCGTACGAATCCACTCTCTGAACTTCACTGGATCATTGTAGATCTCATCGCTTACATCGGCCGGTTTGAATGCCACTTTTACTTTTAAGACTTTCCACTTCGGTCCTCCAGTCGGCTGTTCATTAAGAATGTATCGTTCGCTATGATACGTAAAGATTCCTCCATCGTGATGTGCACTCTTTTCCAACTGTCCTCTCGTCATTCCTACAGTGACGGATTCGTTATTCTTTTGGCCAAACTCCCAGAGCTGGGCTTTACTATGCATCGGAGGAAGCAGGGCCAATTCCTCCTTATGAGGCCCTGTCTTCTCTACCGTCGCCACACTGAACCATGGATGCACCTCATCTACTGTCAGCATCCATCCTGAGGGAAACGGTCCCGAAACACGAAATCGGTCTCCCTTTTCAGTGCGATGCTCGGAACCGAGACTGAGCCTGACCTGCCGGTTCTGTTCATCCCTGTGCGTAACATAGGCCACACCATATTTTGGCAGAACGACTCTGCCGCCTACGGATACGGCCTGTTCATTGCTGTGGAGAAGGATGTTTTCACCTTTGTCGGTATGAACGCTGATCCTGGCCCGTGTTCCATAGAGCCCATCACTTGGAAAATAAGGCGTTGTGTTGTAATAGTGTTCGGACTTTAAGTACCTTCCCTCCGCAGTCCATGAAACCGTGATGTCTTCACCGGGGGATAGAGTCGTCGTCGGATTCGGAGATATTCGTTCTGCTCCTCCGGTTTGAGCACTGGGAGGGAGGACTTCCGGAAAGGTCATAAAACATACTTCCGCTTTGATCCATTCTCCATAATTTTCCAATTCGCCCTCATAGGGAGCCCTTCCAACCAGAGTGACTGGCTCGGATCTCGTATTGACGATCTGAATACGAACTTCGAACCAGTCTTTGTCTTGCACGAACGAAGACTGGATTTTCAGACCCATTCTCAGACCTTTAACTTCAGGACCAAGTGAATCGATCTGCCAGTCTGGATTAGCTTTCATACCAATCAATAACAACAGTAAAGCCATGCTCCCGCAAGCCACTAGACATCTTGCTCGCTTCATGAAAATCCTCCTTACACACCGATTCAATTTCAGATTTACATCCTTTCATTCAAAGGATCGGCCTAGATGATCTCGGTATAATTGTACAGGGAAACATGCTAAAGCAAATGTAAAGGATACGTAAATAATTCCGTCAGCTTCCGTACCTGTTTTTGTATATCGCTTTGAGCCATGTTTTGATCCGTTCGTCGACTGGCTTGTAAATCATAGGAGTTGAATTCGAATGGTATAGTATGATATGATTGAAAGTGACACAATCAGGAGTTGAATTTATGGCATCATTCAAAAAAGTGTTGTTCAACACACGTTATATACTGGTGTTGATTATTGGATTCGTTCTGTGCATCTCCATTTGCATTGCAAATGAACCGCATATACCCACAGGTCAGGAAATCGTACAAATCTTCGATCTGCCGGCTGATTTTACCTTTGATGTAAAAAAGGACACTATTGCAGAGAAATCCAATTATGGATATGAAAACATCTTGTGGGGGTGGAATTATTCCAATGCAGATCGTTCTCTTTTCGAAATCACAGTTGCCTTAGCGAAGGGTGGTTCTTTTCTATCGTCTGAAGCGGACAAAATAATTCAGCAATCAGAAAAAGATCTCTTAGAATCCATAAAAAGAAACACTGTGGATAAAAGGACCATTTATTTTCTACCTATGGCTATCAGTCCCAGTGGTTCGCTGACTTTGACGGTTCTAACCTCAAAGGATGGCAAGTATGACCTTATGATTTTTATATTCGAAAATTTTGAAAGAGATGTACCGCCGGAAGAACAAATGAAAAATCCCGTTCGACTAAAGAAATCCGGACGGGATGTGATCGAAACACTCGAAGGAATTGTCTATAAAGATCTCATTGTCAATTCCAAGTCTAAAGACATCGATGAAAATCAACCTGACCAAATTCTGATCTACAAAACTATTGGCAATGTCAAGCTGCAACTGTATCTTTTCAAACCAGCCAATCATACTTCGACTGACAAAAGGCCTTGTATCATCTTCTTCTTCGGCGGCGGCTGGGTCAACGGTTCGCCATCTCAGTTCTATCCACATTGCCGCTACCTCGCTTCCCGCGGAATGGTCACAATCTCCGCCGAGTATCGGTTGAAGAACAAGCACAATACCACCCCTTACGAATCCGTAAAGGATGGCAAATCGGCCGTCCGCTGGATCCGCCAGCACGCCAGTGAACTGGGCATTGATCCCAATCGTCTTGCCGCCAGCGGCGGTTCGGCCGGAGGGCATGTTGCTGCTGCCACGGGAACGGTCAAGGGATTTGAAGAACCGCAGGAGAATCTCTCAATCAGTTCCAGACCCAATGCCCTGATTCTGTTTAACCCTGTCTTTGACAACGGCCCTGACGGCTACGGTTATGACCGTGTCAAAGAACAGTGGCATCAATTTTCCCCCATGCACAATATCAGCAGCAAAACACCGCCTACGATTGTCTTTCTCGGCGACAAAGACAAACTGATTCCAGTAGCGACAGCCGAGAAATACAAGGATTTGATGGAAAAAGCCGGTGTTCGCTGCGACCTGCATATCTATAAAGATCAGCCGCATGGATTTTTTAACTACCGCAACGGTAAGAATTCCTATTACTACCAGACTGTAATCGCCGCGGATAAGTTTCTCAGCTCACTCGGCTATCTCGAAGGAAAACCTACACTAGAGAATCCTCTCCCAGATTAGTTTCTCAAGGATGGATTCAGTTATGTTTTTAATTCTATGCTGCAACAGCCATTGCAGCTCTCACCTTCCGCCGATGTACTTGTATTCTCCTGTTGCATCATCCACAAGAACGGAGAAATGATCTCCCGGCCATCGATTGGGCCGACGCACGTAATGAACCACCCACTTCTTCATCCTGGAATCATACGCCGCTTTTCGTTCGGGATAGAATTTTAAGTCGAAGATTTCGTATTCGGCTCTTTTTTTCGCAGCAAACGCATCAGCCAATTGCAACACCTCCGCCGTGGTCAGCCTGAAGGCCGGCGGGAGAGTATGCGGAGTAAAACGCATGGTCAGCATCTCATAAAGCCGACCGGGGAATGCTGCCTCGATCTGTTCCAGACTCCGAAGCCCGAAAATAAACGCGATGGCAAT
>JAFGPC010000066.1 GCA_016926155.1 Sedimentisphaerales bacterium | reverse complement strand
ATCCAGCCGGACGCGCGCGTTTACGGCCACGCGGACATCCGGATGCATTCCGGTCTCGAATTCCGGCGCCGATGCAGATACAGCCCAAGTCCCCGGTTTCAGTTCGGTAAAGCGGTAGAAGCCGTTTGCGTCGCTGGCCGCAACTCTTTCTTCCGAATGGAGAAAGTCCGTCGCCGTAAGCCGGGCTCCGGCAATGACGTTTCCGCCGGGATCATATACATAGCCCCAGATATATCCGGTCGTCACCTGAGCAAATAGGGAACCAGAAGGAAGCAGGAACATGAAGCATACCGCGGCCGTGACTGCGATCCGGCGCGTGAAGAATTTAGTGTACTTTTTGCTGAAATGCCATGCAGGGATCTGCATCCGAAAATCTCTCTATTGTATCGAACATAGAACAATCCCTCGTTAGAATGCTGAATAACATTATCGGTTATTTGATCCCGGGCCAAGAGAAATAAATGCTTCTTATTACAGGTTCAAGGATTCAATGCCCGAAATCGAATGAAATCAGCATAAATATTTTCATGAGATTAAGTAGACATTGTCATTTAGCGAAAATATGACGAAGAATCGGGATGGTTAAGAAAATGAGGAAATGGAATATTGCTTACGATTAAGGCGAGTGGGTCGTCTTGCAGCTCGGAGTAAGAAAAGGAAATGACCGGACAATCCCACATAAAAATGAACAAGCGGACCCTGTATGCCACTCCCCATCGGATAAGATGAGATGGTATACAGGGTCATGTCGTCTTGTCTTACTCCCGCTCCTCACACTTTTCTTGCCAAACATCGGGAAGGGCGGAAATAGTTCAGTTGTGTGGGTTAAAACGCCACATCATCTCCTCGTCCTGGTTGTGGGTATTGCACTGGCCATGTTGGAGCCACAGCCAGTACTTGCCACTACGCGGTAATAGTATTTGGTACCGTTGACCACGTTGGTATCCAGATACGTTGCGTACGTGGTAGCAAGATCTTCTGCCACAAGCACGAACCCGCTGTTAGGCCCTTCCGTGCTTCTGTAGACGTCGTAGGTTGTCCCTCCGCCTAGATGTGCCCAGGTCAACTGCACTTTGCCGCTCTTGACTCTGGCTGCCAAATTGCAAATGCAGCCATCAATGAGCGTCAGAGTTGTGAAGCTCTCATCGGTCAAGTCTGGTTGGCCACTGGCTGGATATGCAGTGGATGTCTTATCGGTGACCTTGAGGCCAATATTGTAGATCCCCACGGATTGTCCGCTATAACTTGCCTCGGCCGTCTCTCCGCTTCCATCCGTGTAGTCGTACGGTGCACCGTAGAAATCCCACTGCCAGCTCTGAATGGCGTCGTCTGGGCACGTAGTGCACCCCGCCTCATGTTGTCCTTCATCGGGATCAAATGATGTGGACCCGTCAAGAATCACACTGGTATCCCCGTTGCATGTGGATATTATGTAGGGACCACCGGGATTGGAAACCGGCGGGTGAGGCGGGTTGGTGATGTTGATGTCCAGCGTGAAGGTTGCCGTCAAGGGCTCTTCGGCATCGTCCGTCACCCTGAGCTTTACCGGATATGTGCAAGGCAAAGACGAGCACGAGAAGCTATGCATCACTTTCTCGGGATCAACGGTGCTATTGTCATAAACCCCGTTGTTGTCCCAATCCCACTCAAACATGATCAAATTACCAATATCCTTGCCTGTCTCTGAGTGGCTCGAACAGGACGGATCGAAAATGATATCCTGATCGGCGTAACTGGGATTCGGGTGGGCCGTGAAGCAGGCAATGGGAGCTGCCTGGAACAGGGCCGGCTTGAGGATAATGATCATCCAAGCGGTAGTGAGAGGATAATTTGTATACTCTCCACTCCAGTATCCGGCGGCATTCTGTGTATTCAAGATCCGCTGCGCCAGACCCGTTAGGGCGCCGCCGCGATACCAGTCGAAATTGGTGGCTACAAGCCGCTCGATTGGCGATGGGAGCGCCAGTCGCATGGCTTTGGCGAGCGCGTACCACCCGTAGGTATGATTTCCATTCAGGAAGTTGTTCCAGTATGAGGTGTCGGAGTAGAAGCGTTCTGTATTTGCCCACTTGACGTCACGGTCGTCACCCGGGGTTCCCGGGTCGTCGAATCCAACCTGCCCTTCCAAGACCATCTGCACAAGTCCCGAGGCTGACGTATTGTATCCCCAACCTGAGCCGTTGTATCCAAAGCCGCCGTAAAGTCCCAGGGCTCCTGCCCATTGATAGTAGCTGATATCGAGCCAGTTTTCATTGTAGTTCTTCACCCAATCCGGAACGATGACGTTCCAGGGGGATTTCTGGGCTGGGATCAGTCCTATTGCCGCCCACTGTGCAGCGGAGTTGTCGGGCCAGTCACCCCAATTGTACCGCCAGCCGCCGATAATGCCATAGCTTCCACTTGTATTGTCACACTGCCCATAAGCGTACATATCCGCCATATCCTGGAGCAGTTGGCCAAAAGTCCAATTTGCTACAACAGTGCTGTCCGTCCTAGTGAAATCCCTGCCGGTTAGATCCGAGGGTAAAACACCCGAAGCGATAATTGCATCCATGACTTGGCCGCCCTCGTAGATGGGCCGGTAGTCATAATCCCTAACCTCGATTCCATAACCGTTAGGAGATATCTGGCCGGCTTCAGGGTTGTCACTATGCTGGGTTGAAACGTTCAAAGCCCGAAGCATAGGGTAGGAGCCGCTATAATAATACCCTTTCATTAAGAAATTCATCCCCAGCTGCACGGCTTCAACATAGGGATCTTGGTTGGGATTGCCCTTGAACTTGTGATTATTGATAGCAAAAGCTTGAATGGCCGATGCCGTGGGAGAAGCAAAATATGAACCGTAGCTTGTTTGGTTCCATGCCATAAATGGCGAATTGTCGAACGTTCGAAGGTAACTGTGTGTATAGTGATTCTTGTATAACCACCAAAGCCCCTTGTCGATGGCCACATTGACGTTTGCGTCGAGACCCGGTTCCTCGATCCTCACGAAGTATGTATCTTCAACGGCATTTGCCATGCTGTTGTCATCGGCATCCACCAGCAGCTTGGCCGTAAATGGGGTTCCAACGGCGCCCGTGTATGTGTGTGCGATTTCCAGGTTGTACTTGGTCGATCCACTCAAGGCGGTTACGGCGGAATCCGGCGAACCGTCTCCGAATACCCACTTGTAATACCTTGTCCCGGTGTCGTCGGTTTTCAAGACTGCCTTCAGCAACACACTCAAGCCGTTCGTGGTTGTATGATACTTGTTGACATCCCCCTGCCATGGAACGCAGATGACATTATCCACTGCAAGGACGGCGGAAGACATCATGAATGACGAAACAAAAGCAAGGATAAGAACATAAAATCCTTTTCTAATCATTTTCATAAATCCCCCTTTTAACAATCGTGAAAAGCTGCTCCATCTAGCCCGAGAATTAAAGCAGCCTTGTATCCCCATCCTTAGAAAGACTATCACCTAGCTCATTCCAGTCCCCCTGTGTCTAAATAGCGCTGCCAGACCAGTGCTCAGGAGTAGTAATGTACCGGGTTTGGATATGGGAGCCGTGATAGTCACAGTACCTTATTTACGTTTCGACCGTTTGGCTGCCACGCCGCCGGTCAGGGCCAGACCTGTGAGCATCAGGATCCATGTTCCGGGTTCCGGGATGGGCGGTGCTCCGCCCGTGTCCAGAGTGCTGGAGAAATAGATTGCCGCCGGATCTATGATGATTGGTGCAGCGCCAGGAACATCTATTTTTATACCACTAGCCGGGTCGGTATGTTTTAGGTAGAATCCACTTGTTGGTGCGTACAAGCTTGTTTTAAATATTACGTTCCAAGTTTCACCAATTGGCACATTAAAATTCCATCCTAGGGCCATTGATACGTCATCTGGATCTGTATTAGGAACACTATTAGTATTATCCAGTGAGCCAGATATCACGTTATCATAAATATCACCAAAAAAATATCCTGGTTCGTCAATCTCCCAAGACTGGTCTGATGCTGGACTACCAATAGCATCACCATATTCATTAAAGTAGGTATTTGTAGCTTCGTCGATTTCGAAGTCGAAAAAAGCGATCACATTGTGGGATCCTGGTGCATTAAATGTGAATTCTATAGTTCCCAATCCAGTCGATGTATCGAACGAAGTAATATCACCTGGTATTGGGTCACCTGCAAAGTTTTCATAAGTCGTTCCATCGACATAAAAAACCCAATCATAAAAGGTAATCCCATTCGCTGATGCAAAAGGCACAGCAAAGACAAGAAGCACAAGTGTGCAGAGAACAGTGGTCAATCGTTTCATGGTGTTCTCCTTCGAGTAATCAGGGAAAAATCCCGGGCTGAACCCGGGAAAGTTGATAATTCTGCGTTTGAATTTTTTTCGGCTGTAAATGAAGAAGTAGGGATATTGAGGCACAACGGAAGTTCCGAGGGAAGAAAGCGGACACCTCCATGCCGTTTCCCGGTGCTGGATTCATCGAAACCGTCATTCTTCATATCGCATCCGGGCTATTCGAGGGCTGAAAACCGGCAAAGCCGACCGCGGTTCTCCCGGTTTTATTCTGCTCATATTCGTTAAAGCACGATGCACTAAGCCCTTTAAAGAAATCTAAACTGACACAAGCAACATTTATGCCATGCGGATATCTGCCTATGAATATTTGTCATAACTTCCGGTATTCACGCTATATACCAGGGAATGTTTGGTTTTGTTGAAATCAGGCGATGCAGTCAGTCGAGGGCAGGAATGTAAAGAAAACCGACAGGGTAGAGAGATTCCTTTTGGGCACAATAGGGGAAGCACATGAATTTAAAGGTCTTAGCAAACTCACCTGCTAAAGTGTTCGTGTAAAATAGTTTTACACATTATAAGATGGAATGCGAAAATTGGATAAAACCAGAGTGTCGGGAGGGGATGGATCCGGTTTGAATGAATCTCTTTCTCCGAATTAATAAATATGGTGAGGAATCATTTGTGCCGATTGAATCCTTTTGGGATCTAATATAATAGAGAATCGGAAAAATCAGGAAAGAAGGTATTCATGCGGGCTAAATATGCATTGTGGATCTGTATAGCTCTGATAATCATTGCAGCAGGCCTGTTTATATTTAAAAGCCCCGCCCTGTTGGGCGATCCGGATCATTCTGCAATGCTTGGAAAAGAGGATTTGCCGTACAACCCGGGTGAATGGGATGCCGCAATAAGTCAAAATGATAGCCCAAAGCAAAGACGGGATATGACTCACGAACTGTTGGAGCAATGGCGCGGGCGTCCAATCGGAGAGGCTGCCTCCAGCGGTCAAAACACACGAAAGGGTACGCCGGCAGAGTGGAAATCCAAGGCCCTTTCGCTCCTGGAGCAATGGCGCAAGCATCAATTCAGAAAGGATATGGATCCGGGCAGCGAATTTGATGTCCGGGAATTGATCGAAGCTCTGCACGGGGCCCCAATCGGAGCGGAGGAATTGTTCCGTAAGATCTGGGAGATCATGAACGATTCTTCCGTGCCTGTTTCGGCGAAACGGGAGCTTATTTTCATTCTCTCCAGGGCAGCGACACCGGAGACGGTACGTATTCTTGCGGAAATTCTTTCAGGCGAGAATATTTCTGACGAACTCAAACATGAGCTTATTTCACAGATCTCCATGATTGGAGGTTATTTCTGGGAAAGGCAGGATGTATATCAGGCAACGGCTCCGGTGTTAAAGCTCTGGCAGGAGACTGAGGATCCGGAACTGCTGAATGCATTGGCCACGGCTATGGGACATATTGCGAATAGCGAAAGCCTGAATTATCTTTTTGACGCAGTTCTAAACCAGGCAACAACCCTGGAGGAGATCTGGTACTCAGGTGATTCCAGGGCGCAGGCTGCCCTGACCGGATTTGAAAGAGTGAGAAATTCCGAGGCTGCTCCCATTATAGGCTCCCGGTTGATGGACAGCACTAATCGTTTGGAAATAGCTATCTGTACAGACATTCTGGCTTCCATGGAGGATGCTGGGGGGGCACGATACCTGCTGTCGTGGATGCAGAATACGGACGATTCCTTCGCACCGTTTATCCCGGGAATCATGCAGAGAATTTCATCTCTCGGTCTGGAATACCTAGACACTGTACATCTTCAGAACCTGAATTTTCGCAGTCATCAGGTTGAACAGGCGGTAATATCATTTTTAGACAGCAGGCAATGATTAAGGTCATGATCTCAACTCTCGCCGGAGTATGACATCGGCCAGGAACAGGAAAAGTGCGATTGCGGCTAAATAGGGCCAGGCGTCTGCATAAGCCGTCATCCTGTCCGCTTCCGGCAGAATTTCCACATTGCGATCAATCACCGAGCCTCCGCCGGCTGCCGCCAGTCCGGACAGAAATGCCGTATCCGAGGGTACGGGCCTGTCTTCGGGAAATTTGGAAAGATCGTAGCCGAAGTGCAAGGCGTATTCGGTCCTGGATTTGGGATCCTGTGCCGAAACCGTGAAAAGGTAGCTCCCTTTGCCTCGGAGCCCGAAACGGCTTTCGTATTTGCCCGGGGCGGTTTGAGTCATTGCGATGTCGCTGCCGGTTTCATCCGGTGTGTCTATTTTTACTCCCATCTCCAGGAAGTTCAGAAAATTGCCGGTTGAATCGTGGGCGTCAAGGGTCAGCAGGGCAGTTTCATCTTCGATGGTTATTTGGGGATGCAGGAGTTCGCTCTGCCGGTTCCGGCTCACCCACCGGACCATCCGGGCCCACATGGAAGCAAAATCTTTCCATGCAACAAAACCGTCCGTCCAGGTAGCGGCCAGATCCGAAGTGAAAGAGAGCGCCCTGCCGAGGCCGTATCGGCCGCTGACCAGCAAAGGATCCCGGTTTTCCACCGCGATCAGTACTTCCGACAGTTCTTTGGGACTTGTTGCGACATACCCCGTGATTTCAGGCAGAGCGCTCATCTCCAGCCCACTGAGAATTTCGTGATCGGATACCCTTCGTGGATGGAAACGGCCCTCGACCAGCCATTTGCCTGATATCAGCAGGCCTTCTCTTTTAAAAATATCCGGAAGATCCGAACCCGTCTGTGTGAAGTAAGCCCTGCCGCCGGCAAGACGGGCCAGTTCCTCCAGGAGTGGGCGATCCATGTCGCCCCCGATCCCGACCGTGGACAGAACGATCGGGGATTCCGTCACCCGCTGAATCAACGGCAGGCGTTCCGGCTCTTCAGCCTGACCGTCGGAGAGCAGGAGAACATGCTTTCTTTCGGCCTGGGATGCCTGAAGCCAGGCGTAAGCCCTGTCAAGTGCCGGTAGAATGGCCGTTCCCCCGACTGCTTCGATTTCCTCTATGGCGGCTTCGACCGAGGCCAGGTTGAAGCCGCGCTGGAGCGGCACAACCTCCCGGGGCAGCCGGTCGAAGGCGATAATGCCGAGTTCGTCCTCCGGCGACAGGAGTTCGCAAAGGAGCAACACGGCATCGCGGGCCATATCGAGCTTGGACACCTTCTGCTGCTCCATCCCCATGCTGCCCGACTTGTCGAGAACGAGGACCACCGAAAGGCCCGGTTTTTTTTCGCGGCCTCGAAGCGCTATTTCGACCGGAAGAACTTTTTCCACCGCGGTCGCGATATAGCCCCCGGGCCCGAAGCTCCGGGCGCCCCCCGTCATGATCAGCCCCCCGGCATATTT